>NZ_FPLG01000004.1:0-73558 GCF_900120065.1 Moritella viscosa | reverse complement strand
ACTGAGCTAGTACCGCATCTGTCTGATTTAAAGTTTCAGAAACTATTCGATCATTCGAGTGAATTAACATTCAAAAAATCTGAATTTGGAGCGGTACAAGAGGCTCGAACTCTTGACCTCAACCTTGGCAAGGTTGCGCTCTACCAACTGAGCTAGTACCGCTTCGGAATTCTATTTGGTATTCTAAGATAAGATTGGAGCGGTACAAGAGGCTCGAACTCTTGACCTCAACCTTGGCAAGGTTGCGCTCTACCAACTGAGCTAGTACCGCATCTCATCTTAGGTGCCGAATTATATAGAACCGACTGGTTTTTGCAAGCATAGACCAAAGCTTTATTATAAAAAAACCTGATATTGCCGAATGTTTCGACTATAAGGTCGTAAATTTATCCAACCAGTCGTTCCGCTGCTTAAATTTTAAACATGTGTTGACGATAATGCTGTAATTCACCGATTGATTCACGAATATCATCCAGTGCTAAATGCAAACCTTCCTTATGGAAACTCGACACAACCTCAGGACACCAACGGCGACCTAACTCTTTAATCGTACTCACATCCACATTACGGTAATGGAAATAATCATTTAATTCCGTCATATATTTCACTAAGAAACGACGGTCTTGGCCAATGCTGTTACCACATAATGGTGATTTACCCGCAGGTACCCACTGGTGTAAGAATGTTAATGTTTGTTCAACAGCCTCTTTTTCAGTGACTTTACTTGCTAATACACGTTCAACAAGACCCGAATTAGTATGGTGAGTTGTACACCACTCATCCATCTTATCAAGTTCGATTTTATCTTGGTGAATAGCTAATACAGGTCCTTCTGCAAGAATGTTTAATTCACTATCAGTGACGATAGTTGCAATTTCAATGATTAGACATTTTTCTGGATCAAGACCAGTCATTTCTAAGTCAATCCAAACTAAATTATTTTCATTAAATTGCGCAGCGTTGTCGGCGAGTTGCATAGATGGGATCCTAATAGTTGTCGTTTAATCGTATATTTAAGGTTATTATACTCAATCGACCTCGAAATGCGATGTTCAGCAGCAGCTGTACTACAATACGCTTGTTACAACTCAGGAATTAAATTACCCGTGGCTAAAAAGAAACATTTAACCCAAGGTCAAATACGTCGCGTACGTAGCAACCAGACTAAACGTTTAGAAAAGCAAGATACACGAGAATGGGATGATGCTCTTCTCGGCCAAAAGCAAGAAGGTGTAATAATTAGCCGCTTTGGTCAACATGCTGATGTAGAAGATGAGAATGGGGTCATTCACCGCTGTAATCTACGTCGTTCTATTGCGAGCTTAGTAACAGGTGACCGTGTCGTTTGGCGCTTAGGTAATGAACAGCTGCAAGGCATTTCTGGCATTATCGAAGCAGTACACGAACGCAGAACCGTATTAACCCGTCCCGATTTTTATGACGGTATTAAACCGATTGCGGCTAATATCGATCAGATTGTGATCGTATCCTCTGTCGTACCTGAATTCTCAACCAATATTATCGACCGTTATATTGTTGCTGCCGAAGATGTGAAAATCCGTCCAGTGATCTTATTAAATAAGATTGACTTATTAAGCACCAATGAATTATTCACCATTAACCAGCAGCTACAAACTTACCGTGATATTGGCTACGAAGTATGGCAAGTATCATCTATCGAAGGTAAGGGGTTAAGTGAACTACAAGGTCTACTGAAAGATAATACCACTATCTTTGTGGGTCAATCAGGCGTAGGTAAATCATCACTAGTTAATGCCTTGATGCCCGAATTAAATGTCGATGTGGGTGATGTATCGGAAAAATCAGGTCTTGGTACCCATACAACAACAACAGCGCGTTTATATCATTTCCCATCAGGTGGTGATCTTATTGACTCACCAGGTGTACGTGAATTCTCGCTATGGCACATGAAACCCGAAGAGATCGCTAATGGCTTTATCGAGTTTAGAGATTTCTTAGGTGAATGTCGCTTCCGCGATTGTAAACATAAAAATGATCCTGGCTGTGCACTGCAAGAAGCTGTAGCAAAAGGCAAAATCAAAAAAGTACGCTTTGATAACTATCTCCGCATTTTAGAAACAATGTTAGACAATCGTCCAACTCGTCATGTTCCAGTGCGTAAGTAACTCGTACACAATTAATAATACAACTAAAAATGACGCTGGGTTATCTTGCTTACCTAAATCGCAAAATAACCATTGTCTAATTAAACGCATGACGCAAATTATGACAACAATATCCAAAGTTGTTACAATAGCGTTAATTCTAACTTATTCAATTATTTAAGAGGCTCTCAGGTGCTAGACAAGCTTAAAGTTATTGCCCAATACTGCTTTCCTCAACATGGTTTATCTCGTCTTATTGGTTTATTTGCCAATGGTGCTCACGGTAAAGTAACCACCAATGTAATCGGCTGGTTTATCAAGCGTTACAATGTGAACATGGATGAAGCAAAACATTCAGATCCAGCACACTTCCAAACATTCAACGAGTTTTTTACCCGTGAACTTAAAGAAGGCGTACGTCCAATCAATGCTGACGATAACATGTTATGCCAACCCGTTGATGGAGCAGTAAGCCAAGCAGGTCCAATTACACAAGGTCGTATAGTGCAAGCTAAAGGCCATGATTACAGTGTGTGCGAACTACTTGGTGGTGATCGTCAACTTGCAAATAAATTCGAAGATGGTGATTTCGCGACAGTATATTTATCGCCACGTGATTACCACCGTATCCACATGCCAATTACTGGTACGTTAAAAGAAATGATTTTTGCACCGGGCGATCTGTTTTCAGTTAATCCACTCACAGCGCAAAATGTACCAAATTTATTTGCACGTAACGAACGTGCTATCGCTATCTTTGATACCGAGGTTGGTCCATTTGCAATGGTATTAGTTGGCGCAACAATCGTAGCCTCAATTGAAACAATTTGGCACGGCACTATCGCACCATCAAAGAATAAAGAGATCGTACGTTGGACATATGAAAACCAAGCGCCAATCGTTATCGAAAAAGGCGAAGAAATGGGTCGCTTTAAACTAGGCTCAACGATCGTTGCTGTATTTACCAAAGATGCCGTTGAATTTGTTGATGAATTACAGCCAACAACAGCAACAGTAATGGGTGAAGCATTTGCCCGAATCAAGAATAAATAAGATAATCTAAGCGTAATAGCTAGGATAATGTTACTCATTATAAACGTAAAAGTTTTAATGGGTAACATTCCCCCTCAATAACCAACCTAACCCTGTATATTCAATATTTAAATAACCACAGCAATGCCATTATTATTTCTATACAAAGGTTATAATCACTAAATAAATATGAATGCTACCAATTGATCTGGCTAACTATTGCAAGGATGTAAGTAATAAATGGAACAACATAAACAAGGGCTTTGGGCTCTACACTCAGCAACGCTATTACTTGGCGGCACCACATTATTTTCTAAACTCATTCCATTAAGTGCACTTGATATCACCATTATTCGCTGCGTTATCGCCAGTACTGTGCTGTGTTTATTATTAAAAATCACCAAGCAGCCATTGCGATTAAATAAGTTAAGCGATTATGGCTGGGCCGTATTATTAGCCGCGTTAGTGGGCGCTCACTGGGTAACCTTCTTCTTAGGTATGCAGCTGTCGACCATTGCGATAGGGCTTATTGCCTTCTACACTTATCCTGTGATGACGGTATTTTTAGAACCTTTGTTTAATCGCGAAAAAATACAAGGTCAAGATATAATCTCGGCATTAGTGGTACTAATCGGCATTAGCTTATTAGTACCGGAACTGTCTCTAGAGAATGATGTGACTCTCGGTATTATCAGCGGTATTAGCTCCGCATTTTTGTTTACTTTAAGAAATATACTCTACAAACGTAAGCTATCCCACTACAGTGGCCCACACACCATGTTTTATCAAACATTATTAACCGCGTGTATGCTTTCACCATTTTTGGGTGTAGACTTAGCAGGTATAAATAATGACAGTTGGACGTTATTAGTTGTGTTAGGAATTTGCTTTACAGCGATGCCACACACACTGCTAGTGACAGCATTACGCTACCTAAAAGCCAAAACAGTTGGTCTTATCTCCTGTTTACAGCCGCTTTACGGTAGTTTGCTAGCGATCCCTTTTTTAGGTGAAATCCCCAATGCTGCCACCATCACGGGAGGAGTATTAGTGGTCTCAGCCGCCCTCTTTGAAACATGGAATGCAGGAAAGAAATAGGCCGATTAATACAGTTTGAAAACGGATAAACCGGGATTAAATGACATTATTAATTGTGCTTATGAAATATTATGATGACTAAAAATTATGTAATTTTACTTATTCTATTTTCATTATTTTTTACGCCAGTTTATGCACAGCTTAGTTATGGTGAGGCTCAGCTTAACAACACCATATCTCAGCTTGAAGAACTAGAGCCTACACCTTCGGTTAAATTACAGCTCAAGTATTATCAACAAGCTTTAAAAGATCTCATCGAAGACACAGATGCCCGTCAAACAGCCGTTAGTTATCAAAAAATCATTGACGACTACCCTGTCACATCACAAACATTAAAAGCCAAGATTGCAGACTATATATCAGCAAAATTTGCCGATCCAAGTGACTGGTCATTAAATAAAGTCGATCAAGCAATTGCGAAACAAAATTCCAACCTTACCGATTTAAAACAACAGCAGCAGGCGCGTAGTAGCGAACTCACCACCATAGGTATTAGAATCAGTTCATTTCAAACTGATATTGAACGCTTACGTAGTAAACTAACCAATACACAAAAAGAATCTGACAAGCTGATAAGCACAGGAAACGGTAGTTTAAATAGTGAACAAGAAGCCCTACGAATTTCACTGCAAATCAAAGAATCATCATTATCAACGAAAATCCAGATGCTAGAGCTTGAACAACTCAGTGCCAGTAATCGCAGTGAATTAGCGCAGCTCAATCGCCGTTTAATACGGCGAGAACAAAAAGATGTCAGTAAGTACTTAACAATACTGACTGACTTACGTAATAGCATATTGCGCAAGGAAACCGAAGACGCGATTGCGCGCAGTAAACAAATCAATGATTCATCACTGATTAGTTCTCCATTTTTACAGCTACAACTCGAAATCAATCAAGAACTATCTAAAGAACTTGCAACCGTTTCAGCTAAAAATGAAATAATTCAACGTAAACAACAAGCAGTTACACAGCAAGTAGATGCGCTCACTACAACGCTCACTAATTTTAATGAGCAAGTAGAATGGTTAAAAATCAGCTCTGCGTTTGGTGAAAACTTACGGGCTCAAGTAAGTAGCTTACCGAGTGAGCCACCACTAGAAAAACTTGAAAATGAAATTGTTGAAAGTCGCCTAGCACGCTTTCGCTATAAAAAAATGCAGACACAATTAGACAGTCTGCCATTAGCAACAAAAACACTCACACCTGCAGAACATGAGAGTCTGTTACGATTTATTGAATTACGTCGACTGTTACTCAGCCAACTTATTTCAAGTTTAGATAATCATATCTACGAGCAAACAAAATTAAAAGTCAGCTACAGCAAAATGAATAGCACATTAGTACAAATTAAACAGCAGGCTGATGAGCATTTATTCTGGGTGCCGAGTTCTCCATTCATAAATACTCAAACAATTTCAGAACTTTTGGCGAGTATGCTTTGGATCGCCTCGATCGATAACAGTATCACGATCCCACAAGCCATACTCTCTGTGCCTTTAGCAACGTTAAGTTTGGCGCTGTTATTCATTCTAGGTCTCACTTATTTACATGCTCCCCTGAATAAATATTTTACCAAGCATATAGCCGAAACATATCCAAAGGTTGGTAAAGTAACAAAGGATAAGTTTTCTTATACCTTACGGAATCTCACGTATTCATTTGCCGATGCACTGATTTTGCCGCTTTCACTGCTTATTATTACAGAGCTACTTATTAGCGCATGGGAATTTCCCTTTGCAGTAAATATTGGCCACGCGTTACAAGATTCGCTATTTTTGTTAGTGATATACCTGTTTATGCGTAACCTCACCCGCCATAAGGGCTTACTACAAATTCACCTTAAAATAGATAAAGAACTAATCGCAAAAATTTGGGGTTATTATCAGGTGCTATTTTTTATCTCTTGGCCCTCTTACATCATCCAAGTGCTTTGTTATCAGTATCCAGAACAAGCTTATGATGGATCGCTAGGTCGTCTTGCCTTTATCATTACTTGTTGTGCATTAACGCAGTTCTACTACCGCTTATATCGCGAAAAATTACCGCTAACGTATAAGAAAAAAAATAACGGCAAACCGCACATTGTCCACCACACGATTTGGACTGTCTTTATCATGGCACCAATCGCATCAGCCATCATCGCACTCATGGGCTACCTCTATACAGCGCAAGTATTGCTAAAACAGATGGAATCATCCTTATTCATGGGCGTGTTCTTCTTACTCACTTATTATTTGATACGCCGTGGTATGCACTTACAAAAACGTCGTCTGGCCTTTGAACGAGCGAAAGCCAAACGTATCGATATTATTGCTCAACGTGCGAAAGAAGTTGAAAAGGGCGAGCAAAATACCAGTCAAGAAAGCCATTTTGATATCGAAGAGCCCGAGATCGATCTGGATCAAATCAGCGCACAATCGCTCGGCTTATTACGTACTTTATTAACCTTATTATTCGTCGCATTAAATGCACTATTTTGGTCTGAAATTCAAAGTGCCTTTACCTTCCTCGATACCATCACGCTTTGGGATGCAGCCAATACCCTAAACGGGGTTGAATATATCGATCCGATTACCTTAAAGAGCTGCCTATTAGCCATCACTATTTTTGCACTAACGTTAGTATTAGTACGTAATTTATCGGGTGCACTAGAGCTGCTTATTTTGCAACATCTCGATCTTAGCCCAGGTACAGGTTTTGCGATCACGACGTTAGCCAAATACATGACGATTTCAATTGGTTTTGTCGTCGGATTTAACTTTTTAGGTGTCGATTGGGCAAAAACACAATGGTTAGTGGCTGCATTAACAGTCGGCTTAGGTTTTGGTTTACAAGAAATTTTTGCCAACTTCGTATCCGGCCTGATTATCTTATTTGAAAAACCGATTCGTATTGGTGATACCGTCACAATCCGTCAATTAACCGGTAGTATCAGTAAAATTCAGACCCGCGCCACAACTATTGTTGATTGGGATAGAAAGGAAATTATCGTACCAAATAAAGCTTTTATCACTGAACAATTTATTAACTGGTCTCTATCCGATTCAATTACCCGCGTGATCATTAATATCGGTGTCGAATTTAATTCTGATATTGAACTGGTTACCAAACTGCTATTAGGCTGTGCCGAAGAAAATAGTTTAAGCCTTGATAATCCAGGACCTGAAGTATTCTTTATTGAATTTGGCCAACATTCATTATGCTTTGAAGTGCGTTGTTATGTCGCAGAAATGGGCCATCGTTTGACCATGACACACGCACTTAACACCCGTATCAATCAAGTATTTAAAGAGCACAATATTCGTATTGCCCTGCACCAATTGGATCTGAATGTAAAACATGGCATAAAAGTCAGTGATAGCGGCCATGTAATGAGTATGAAAAAAGGTAGCTTAAGATAACCGTCATCTAAAAGCAGAAGGGCTGAGTGAATGTTGCTAAGATTCAATAAGAACGACTCACCCCTTTTGCTTTAAACACAAATTATGCACGCGGTGTTGGAAAGGCGATTACATCATTTAGGCTGTTCGCATCCGTAGCTAACATCACTAACCTATCAATACCTAACGCGACACCTGCGCAGTCAGGAAAACCTGCGGTTAATGCATCAATTAAATAATGATCAATAGGTTGCTCTCGCAAGCCCATTGTTTTACGCTTGTTATTATCTGCGGTAAAACGTGATAACTGTTCTTTTGCATCCGCTAATTCATGGAATCCATTTGCAAGCTCAATACCTTTAAAATACACCTCAAAACGCTCTGCGACTCGTGTGTCCTGCTGACTAATACGAGCCAATGCCGCTTGTGATGCAGGGAAATCATAAATAAAACACGGCACATCTTGACCTATTTGGCTTTCGACACCCACGTAAAATAATAGCTGTAAAATCGTATCTCGGTCGGGTTCATTAACGACGACATCATAAACGTTATACGCTTTTGCCGCGTTGCGTAACTCATCCATTGATGCAACCAAAGGGTCTAACTGTAAAAACTGCTTAAATGCGTTTTGGTAAGTAAAACGTTGCTCTTTACCTGAACCGAGTACCAAGGTCAGTAACTTAGACATTTCATCCATTAGTTGAAAATGGTCAAAGCCAATACGGTACCATTCCAGCATAGTGAATTCAGGGTTATGATGACGTCCGGCTTCTTCATTTCGGAATGATTTACTCATCTGGTAAATACAACCACTACCTGCTGCTAGCAATCTTTTCATGTGAAATTCAGGTGATGTTTGCAAATATAAGGGCAGACCTTCGCTGTAACCAGGGCCAACAAATACGGTGCTAAATGCATCTAAATGTACGTCGGTAACAGCGGCTTGGCTCATCGCCGGCGTATCAACTTCTAACACATCTCGTTGCGCAAAAAACTCACGGATCACATTTAATAGTTTAGCGCGAGCACGCAGTGCATTAAAACTTGCACTCGGTTGCCAATTTAATTCACTCATATCTACCCCGGTTATCACTGCTTAAATGTGAATAATATTAATGATCTACATAGCACTCATTAAAGCCATCAGGCTTACTTTAATTAATACTATTATTTCTACGTATTTAATCGTTTTCTAAAAACTAAAATACCAGTCAAAGACTGGCATTTTATCGTTCATTAACGCTAATTTAATTAGCGCAAAATCAACTTATTTTACACGGCCAACATATTCGCCAGAACGTGTATCAACTTTCACCACTTCACCGATTTGGATGAATAGAGGTACGCGTACAACGGCACCTGTAGTTAATGTTGCAGGTTTACCACCAGTCCCCTGAGTATCGCCTTTTAGGCCAGGATCTGTTTCTGTTACTTCCAATTCAACAAAGTTTGGTGCTGTAACAGCAATAGGGTTACCGTTCCACATAGTAATAACGCAGATATCTTGTTCAACAAGCCATTTAGCTGTATCACCAACGGATTTAATATCAGCTGCTACTTGCTCAAATGTCTCATTGTTCATAAAATGGAAGAATTCGCCATCGTTATATAGATACGCTAATTCTGATTCCATTACGTCTGCTGCTTCAACTGATTCACCAGACTTAAATGTTTTTTCGATTACTTTACCAGAAATTAAACGACGAACTTTAACGCGATGAAACGCTTGGCCTTTACCTGGTTTTACATGCTCATGCTCCATGATAGAGCAAGGCTCATTATCAAGCATGAATTTTAAACCGCCTTTAAAGTCACTGGTTTTATATGATGCCATGTTATCCTCATGAAAAAAATAGAGTTCAATAATGCCGCAAATGATAACCCGAAATGATCAAAATATGCAGGAAAATTGGAAAAAAGACTTAGCTAACGCCATTTCAGATCCCCGAAAGCTACTTTTTATACTAGAACTTCCCGAAGTATCTTTCCAATCAGATTATGCGGCAAGACAATTATTCCCAATGCGCGTGCCACAATCCTTTGTCAATCGCATGGAAAAAGGCAACCCAAAAGACCCGTTATTTTTGCAAGTGATGCCCAATCAGCAAGAGTTCATCCAAAAGACCGGATTTATTAAAGATCCTCTTGATGAGCATAAATCTGTGGTACCAGGGTTACTGCATAAATATACCAACCGTGTACTCTTTATTGTCCGTGGCGGTTGTGCGATCAACTGTCGCTATTGTTTCCGCCGTCATTTTCCTTATCAAGACAATAGTAATAACAAACATGAATGGCAACAAGCGATTGACTATATCCGTTCTAAACCCGAGATCATCGAGGTCATTTTTAGTGGCGGTGACCCTCTCATGGCGAACGATAAGCAACTTGGCTGGCTGGTTGAACAATTAGAGCAGATCCCACACCTTAAACGTCTACGCATACATACACGTTTACCTGTGGTGATGCCAAGCCGTGTTACCAATGAGTTCGTTACGCTGCTTAAAAAATCGAGCTTGCGTTGCAGTGTCGTATTACACATTAATCACCCTAATGAATTAGCCGCTGAATTGCCCGCTGCGTTAGCTAAACTCACCACTGCTGGCATCAGTTTATATAACCAAGCCGTGTTATTAGCCGACATAAATGACAATGCTGATGATTTGGTGGAATTACACGAACGCCTTTTTGATAATCGAATTCAGCCCTACTATTTACATCTACTCGATAAAGTCGAAGGGGCAAGTCATTTTGACGTACCTGAAGAGAAAGCGGTCGAGATAATGAACCAACTCTTATTACGCTTACCGGGTTTTTTAGTGCCGAAGTTAGTCCGTGAGATCGGTGGAGAAAAAAGCAAAACACCAATTTCTATTTAACTTAACACAAACAGTTTAGCCAATCCGGTTAACGAATACGGTCAAAAACAGCTTGTCGAATAAATATGAGGTAACAAAAAAGGAATGACCACTAGGCCATTCCTTTTAACTATCTAAACCTTAATCTAGTCGCGATTAATGCAGTTTCAACGTTGGACGTAATACCCGGTTCAAACTACCAACCAACATCATCAGTCCGGTTTTTACATAACCGTGTAATGCTACTTGGTGCATACGATACAACGAAATATACACCATTCTCGCAATACGACCTTCAACCATCATGCTACCTTTAGTCAAGTTACCCATCAGGCTACCCACAGTACTAAAGCCACTTAACGACACCAATGAGCCATGATCATGATAAACGAAAGGTTTTAGCCTTGACCCACCCTGTATTAACGTCACGATATTTTTAAACGCAATAGTTGCCATTTGATGTGCGGCTTGCGCACGCGGCGGTACAAATGAACCATCAGTTTGTGCACAAGAGGCTAAATCACCAATAACAAAAATACTATCATCACGGCTTGCTTGTAAACTACCTTTAACCACGATCTGGTTAATACGATTCGTTTCCAACCCAGCAATGTCTTTCATAAAGTCAGGCGCTTTAATACCTGCAGCCCATACCATCAATGATGCAGGAATAGTGTCACCATTTTTCGTTACCAAGCCTTCACTATTCGCTTCCGTTACCATCGTTTCGGTTCGTACATCGACACCAATTTTAGTTAGCTCATGATGTGCTGCAGCAGAAATACGTGACGGTAATGCTGGTAAAATACTCTTACCCGCTTCAACTAAAGTTACATTTAACGATTCTTGGTTTACATTAGTAAAACCATAAGCCGATAATTGTGATGCGGTATTGTGTAACTCAGCAGAAAGTTCAACACCAGTTGCACCAGCGCCCACAATGGCAATATTTACTTTTGCATCTTTAGCTTTGTTTGCGCCATGCAATAAAAATTGATTTAATAATGCTTTGTGAAAACGATGTGCTTGATCAGGACTGTCTAAGAAAATACAGTTCTCTTTAACACCTTTAGTATTAAAGTCATTACACATACTACCAATAGCTAATACTAAGTAGTCGTATTGCAAGGTACGCTCAGCAATCAGTAATTCGTCACAATCATTATATAAAGGTGCAATGGTTACTGTTTTCGTGTCACGGTCTAAACCTGAAAAATTGCCTAATTGAAAATCAAAACCTTGGTTCTTCGCATGTGCAGCATAACTAAGCGCATCAATACCGGTATCAAGTGAACCTGTCGCCACTTCATGTAATAACGGTTTCCATAAATGGGTTTTGTTACGGTCCACCAGCGTAATGCTCGCTTTGCCTTTTTTCCCCAATTTACGACCCAGTTGCGTAGCAAGCTCAAGGCCACCAGCACCGCCTCCGATCACAAGAATTTTTTTCATCTTATTACGTCCTCATAAATGTATCAGTTAACAGCTGTCAGCACAGCTGTTAACTGATACAACTAAGCAGATATGAATCTTGCTAAACCATTCCGTTGACCGAGCATTAAAGCATGATTTTCAGGTCTAAATCTAGCAAAATTGAGCTAGATCACATTTAGAATATAAATGAACGAGCATAATCTAATTTCATCAACAGAAAAATACAATACCCAATCTAGTTCAGGTGCCGATACCCAAGCGAGTCTCTGATATAGCATCTTGAACTAACTTAGGTATATAATACCGACCCTTTTATCGATAAGAATACCGGCGCTATGACAAATCAAGAACTTCATGAACAGCTAACTGCACAGCTAAAAAACTTTTACCACCCAGCTATCGAGGCGGATGAGTTCTTAACGTTATTAAGCAAACGTAAAATGGGTAAATTTAGCGCGATTTTTGCTGCTGATAGTGGCTTCAAAGCAAATTCAAATCGATTCTTACCTTATATGGAAGAGTTAGTTGAAGACCAGCAAGCATTACCAAAAACAAATGAAGAAGGGTTTGACGTAGCAATTGCTGCATTTCTAGGTAAATTACAACAAATGCATAATGTACTCGGTCAATTCTCTGAACAATTAAAAGAGAAGAAAAGCGCACCAAGTAATATTGGAGAATAGCTACCTCACGTCCTCTAAAAACCAAAGCGGCATCAGCCGCTTTTTAGCTCTGTAAAGCTTTCTAATCAATGATTTAACAACCCTAAATCCAGAGTACAAACTCTATTGATTTGATGCTTAAGATAAACTTTACTGTCTTTTACCCTCCTTTACAAACACTGCATACTTAAGCTACCCACTACCAACAAAAACAAAAACAAAAACAAAAACAATATAAATAACAACAAGATAAAAACTTACACATCAATAACTTGAGAACCCTAACCACTATAAAACCCACATAGAACTAAATGTAATAATGAATATTATAGCCGCACATTTACGGGGTAACACTAAAGGGTTAGATTTCAATTCGGATTTCAACACCTGACATACGGCAGTTGTAATCCATTCGAAATTATATTTAGAGTTTTCATTAAAATAGGTAGGTTCCATGAGAATAAATAAAGTCTCTTTTGCAGTTGCATCGCTACTTGCAGTGAGCCAAGTGAATGCAGCAGCTTTTCAAATTAATGAAAATTCAGCATCAGGGTTAGGACGTGCATTTGCTGGTGAAGCGGCAATTGGTGACGATGCCGCATCATTAGCACGTAACCCTGCATTAATGGCGACTTTTGATCGTGCCCAACTATCAGTTGTTGGCACATATATATCGCCCGATGTGAACATCACAGGCTATAGGGAAACTATAGGAGGTGGCTCTGCGACAGCAAATAGTGCAACAGATATCGTATCATCTGCAATTGTACCTGCGATATATTATGTCCAACCAATTAATGATCAGTGGGCGTTTGGTTTAGCTATGTTCTCTAATTTTGGTACAGGCACTGAATACTCTGATAATTATATTAATAACACCGCCGCAGGTAGCACAAATATTGTGACTGCAACATTTAATCCAAACATCTCTTATCGTATCAATGACCAATTTAGTATTGGTGCTGGTATTAATGCGATCTACTCAACTGCAGAGTTGAAAAGAAGTATACACGTACCATTAAAACCAAATCAGCCCCAAATAAATGTTGCCGACATGGAGGGGGATGGTATTAATTTCAGCTGGAATGTAGGCGCATTATATGAAATAAACGAAAACCATCGTTTTGGTATTGGCTATAGACATAGCTCGAAAATGGAACTAGAAGGTACTTTCTCAGGTATGCACGCAACAAACGGAGGTATTGTTAATGATATTGATGGCACTATGGATAATACACTCCCTTCAATTTTAGAGCTATCAGGCTATCATAAACTAACAAGCAAGTTTGCCGTGTCTTATAGCTGACAATACACAACTTGGTCTGATTTTGGCAATATCGTTGCTTACGATTTAGAGGGCGTAGAAGTATTAAGGAAAGATACAAACTTCAATAACTCAAGTCGTTATACAATCGGCACTGAATATTATCCAGCTAAAAACCTAACGTTGCGCGCAGGCTACGCATATGACGAGCAGGCAGCTGACTCAACATTAGGAATTCCAGATTCAGATCGTCAATGGTATACAACGGGGATGGCATATAAAGTGACTAAATCCCTATCGTTTGACCTAGCAGCGGCCTTCATTACAGGTAAAACTGTTACATTCGAAGAAGAGATCCCCGGCATAACAACTAAGCCCAAAACATTTACTTCGAGTGGTGATGCTTGGTTATACTCAGCACAGTTAAACTACAGCTTCTAACCATTCTAAGTTAAAACTATATTCCAATGCCGTTCATCTTATTGGATGGCATATTCATTTATCGACCCAGCCAAATAAATCTCAAACTCCACTCTAGAACGAATTACACCTTCAAATAAAGATACAATCCATAAAATATAAAGTACAAAAAAACCATAAAAAACAATATAGACACCTCTAAATGTATACCTTTTTGTTATAACGACCAAAAAAAGCGCTATTTTATAGAGCCTTAGCTCTACGTAATTCAAAGTCTCATAGTAATATTTCACATATTTGCAAACAGATCAGAGGAGTTTTATTTGATTATTATTTAATATTTATAAAAACAACATTTAACCTTTAATAACAAGCGGTTAACAAATTGATGTAAATGAAAAGCAAGGTTTGTTAAGTCATTGTTAATCATCAAAAGTATTATGAAAGTAGACAGATCGTCATAAATTCTTATAAAAATGTCTTTACGATCTAATACGAAAGAATTAGATTTCAGTACAAGTTTTAAGGATATTTAAAAAGTTCATTTTATTTGAACTGGCATATCCATTCATAATTTCTAATTTTATATTTTATATTTTATATGGTGGTTTACATGAGAATTAATAAAGTTGCTCTAGCAGTTACAGCATTACTTGCAGCAAGCCAAGTAAATGCCGCAGGTTTCCAAGTAAGTGAACACTCAGCGTCAGGTCTAGGCCGCGCATTCGCTGGTGAAGCAGCAATCGGCGATGATGCAGCATCACTTGCACGTAACCCAGCGTTAATGGCAACTTTTGATAAAGCACAACTTTCAGTTGTTGGTTCTTATGTATCGCCAGACATTGATATTGAAGGACAGAGTAATTTAGGCCCACTTCCTAAAGAATATTTTGACGCTGAAGACATTGCACCCTCACAAATTGTACCAGCAATGTATTACATTCAGCCTATTAACGATAAGTTCGCTGCAGGTTTAGCTATCTATTCAAATTACGGTACTGGTACTGAATATTCAAATGACTATATGGCTGGTCCTTCAGCTGGTAAAACAAGCATTATGAGTGTTAACTTTAACCCTAATATTTCTTATCGTGTAAATGAACAACTAAGCCTAGGCGCAGGTGTAAGCGTTGTATATGCAACAGCTGAATTAGAAAGAAATATCGGTGCTTTAGGTGTAAGTAATGGACTTAAACCTAGTGTAAATGCAGCGAAGATGGAAGGTGATGGTTATGGTTTCGGCTGGAATCTTGGTGCGCTATATGAAGTCAATGAAAATAACCGTTTCGGTATTAGCTACAAATCAAAAGTTAAAACAGAATTAAAAGGTGAGTACACAGGTACAGCATCATCGGGTAATGCTCATTTAATGGGCGTAACTAGACCTGTTGATGGCACGTTAGATATTAATCTACCTTCAATTTTAGAAGTATCTGGCTACCATAAACTAACCGATAAATTCGCAGTTTCATATAGCTGGCAGTACAGTACATGGTCTGATTTTGGTGATATTGTTGCCAAAAGTGAAGGCTGTGCAGGTGGCGTTTGTCTAGAGAAAAAAGAAGACTATAGTAACTCAAGCCGCTACGCGATTGGTGGTGAGTACTACCTTTCTGAAGCTGTGACATTACGTGCAGGTTATGCATTTGATGAACAAGCTGGTGAAGCAACACTTAGTATCCCAGATACAGATCGCCAGTGGTATACTGCTGGTCTAACTTATAAAGCGACAAAAGCACTTTCGTTTGACCTAGCAGCAGCATTGGTTGCTGGTAAAGAAATCACCTTTAAAGAAGAACTTTCAGCTGGCGTACCAGAGGTAACGTTCAAATCAAGTGGTGATGCGTGGATCTACTCAGCACAAATGAACTACAGCTTCTAATCCAAGCTTAATTCATCTCTGCATTAAAAAGACAGCTTCGGCTGTCTTTTTTGCTTTCTGATCAAAATCAATAAAGATCCTGTTTAAGGATCTTTCTGATATCTGCTCATTGCAATTAACTAGACGGCTGGTCTATAATATTGTTATGGAAAATATGACAAGTAATCAGCTTAAACCTCGTCGAGGTCGGCCACCAAAAGTACCCCGTGAAAATAGTAATACACGTGCCCTTTTAATTCGCAGTGGCGTCGAAGTATTAACGGAAAGTGGCTTTGCTGCTGCCGGTATCGATGGCATCTTAAAAAAAGTCGGTGTACCGAAAGGATCTTTTTACTATTACTTTAAAAGTAAGGAAGATTTTGGTCAGGCAGTAATTGATAACTACGCCAACTACTTCGCAGCAAAACTTGATAAATGCTTACTTGATGAATCTATAGCACCGTTACAACGTATTGTTAAATTCGCCGATGAAGCCAAACAAGGCATTGTTAAATTCGAGTTTAAACGCGGCTGTTTAGTTGGTAATTTAGGCCAAGAAGTGGCTACTTTACCGCAAAGCTATCGCTTAGTGCTGCAAGACATTTTTACTGTGTGGCAAACCAAGATGCAAGCGTGTTTAGAGACTGCGCAACAACAAGGCGACATTAGCCTTGATATCAACTGCGAACAACAAGCTGAGTACTTTTGGATTGGTTGGGAAGGCGCAGTAATGCGTGCGCGACTCGTACAGTCAGTGCAACCGCTGAATTTATATATCGCAACGTTTATTGCCAGCATCGCCACCAGCTAAAATAATCATACGTGCCTTATTCTAAAATAACGGTCAAGGCATTAGTTTCCAATTCAATTTCAATGTTATAAAAATTTTTCCATTTAAATAGACGACCAGTCTATATTCGGAGTAAATCATGTTTAAAGGCATCTTAATCGAAAAAAATGACGATCAATACACAGCCTCAGTACAATCAATTGATGAATCACAACTGCCTGAAGGTGATGTGAGTATTGATGTAGCTTACAGCACACTTAACTTTAAAGACGGCTTAGCGATCACAGGTAAAGGCCCTGTCGTGCGTAGCTTTCCTATGGTACCGGGTATCGATTTAGTCGGTACTGTGACCCAAAGCGATAGCGACAAATTCCAAGCTGGTGATCAAGTATTACTGAATGGTTTTGGTGTGGGCGAGAAACATTGGGGTGGCCTTGCCGAAAAAGCCCGTCTCAATAGCGATTGGTTAATCAAACTGCCTGCAGGATTATCAGCAAAGCAAGCAATGGCGATCGGAACAGCAGGTTATACTGCCATGTTATCTGTTATTGCATTAGAGCGTCACGGTATTACGCCCAAAAAAGGCGATGTTTTAGTAACAGGCGCAAATGGTGGTGTTGGTAGCTTTGCTATCACCTTATTAGCAAAACTGGGTTATCATGTTATTGCATCAACCGGTCGTCCAGAAGAAGCTGATTACCTCAAAGCATTAGGCGCCGTTGAGATAATCGATCGTAATTCACTGTCAGAACCAGGCCGTCCAATGGTTAAAGAACGTTGGGCAGCTGCGATTGACTCTGTTGGTAGCCATACTCTTACCAATGTATGTGCAGGTCTTAAATACGGTGGTGTGGTGACAGCCTGTGGCTTAGCACAAGGCATGGATTTTCCAGCAAGTGTAGCGCCATTTATTTTACGCGGTATTACGTTAGCTGGCATCGACAGTGTTATGCGTCCGCTTGCAGACAGAGAAGAAGCATGGGCACGTTTAGCCAATTTATTAACAGACGGTGACTTTACGTCTATTGGCACTGAGATCAGCTTAGATGAAGCTGTAGCAACAGCGCATGAGCTAATGGCAGGTAAAGTACGCGGTCGTGTGATGGTTAATTTACAGCAATAATTTGTTATTAGGTCAACATTACATAGCAGTAGGATCCGAACCTACTGCTTTTTAGTCATACAGCTGAATCTCTCAAACAAAAAGTCCAAAAATAGTCTAATTCGTTTTGCTTGGTACTTCTTACTGATATACACAACATTTAAGTCTGCGCTTGATGCTGAGGTCGATGCATTAAAATTCATCATATAACCATTAAGCACGGTAACAAGGCGTAAATTATGAATATCGTCTTGCACATCTAGAACAGATTTAAGCGCGATACCAACCCCCTCTAAGGCCCAGCATCGAATAACTTCACCATCATCTGAAAATCGTTTAGGCATAACAGTGATCGCATTCTTATAGTCTTGATCTTGAAAGTGCCATGTTTTAAGTTCCTCATTACTGCGGATCATTGCAAGACAATCATGATTAACCAAGTCATGTGGCGTTAGTGGCGTGCCGTGCTTTGCTAAGTATTCTGGCGATGCACATAACACTCGTTGGCTTGATGATAATCGTCGTGATATCAAACTGCTGTCAGCAAGCTCTCCATATCGAACGACAATATCTATACCCGATTCAGCAATATTAGAAATATCATCGTTCAAATATAGGTACGGCACCACATCTGGATACAGCTTACAGAACTCAGACAATATAGGCAGAATGTATTGTTTGCCTATATCCTTTGGCGCAGAGATTTTTAGTGAGCCTTTCACTTCTTTTACACCATTCAGGATAAGGTTCTCAGTTTCACTCACGTTATCCAATATCTCAATGCAGGCTTTGTGATAAAGCTCGCCAGAGTCCGTCAGTGACACATGCCTTGTGCTCCGATTAAGCAGCTTTACACCATACCTTTCTTCAAGGGCCTGAAGTCTTGCAGTCATTGTCGCGGGAGAAAGACCAAGGTCACGACCAGCTGCAGCAAGTCCATGGTGCTTAACAATACTCACAAACATGGTCATATCAGAAAATTTATCCATCTATCCCCCTATCATTTAGTTTATCCGAATAATGATTTTACATTTTACCCAATTATCATAATAAAGCGAAAGAATATAATAACAACCATCAACAGAAGCTACACGGGTCCAAGCATGATCCATTACGCTGCAGTCATTATCGACTTATTAAGGATAAATAATGGAAACACCGATGAGTAAATTATTTCAGAAAACAAACCTAAAAAATTTGGATTTACAAAACCGAGTAGTCATGGCTCCAATGACCCGCGCTCGCACAAGTCAACCAGGCAACATACCAAATGAAATGATGTCAACATACTATAAGCAACGTGCAACTGCGGGTTTAATCATTTCTGAAGCGACTCAAATTTCAGATGACTCTCAGGGCTATTCTTTCACTCCAGGTGTTTACACCGACGAACAAGTTAAAGGCTGGCAACCAATAACTAAAGCTGCACACGACCAAGGTGCCGCTATGTTTTGCCAGCTATGGCATGTGGGTCGCGTTTCTCACCCTACATTCCAGAAAGGTGAACTACCTATCGCACCTTCAGCACTAGCGCCTGTCGAAACTAAAGTTTGGATTTCGGATGACGAAGGTAATGGCAACATGGTTGATTGCATTCAACCTCGTGAAATGAATCAAGCAGATATTGATCGTGTGATTAACGATTTTTCTTACGCAGCAGAACGCGCTATTGAAGCTGGTTTTGATGGCGTTGAGATCCATGGTGGTAATGGCTACCTTATCGACCAATTCCTTCGCACAAATTCAAATATGCGTACAGATAACTACGGTGGATCTCGTGAGAATCGTCTTCGCTTCCTGCTTGAAGTTGTTGATGCTGTCATTGAAAAAATCGGTGCTGATAAAGTGGGTGTTCGCCTTGCCCCATTCATCACATTTAAAGATATGGATTGCCCAGATATCGTCCCAACAATCCTTGATGCATCGAAAGCACTACAAGCTCGTGATATCGCTTACATGCACTTATCAGAAGCGGATTGGGATGATGCACCCGTGATCCCTGAAAGCTTCCGTATTGAGTTGCGACAAATTTTCACTAACACCATCATTGTCGCGGGTAGCTACACACAAAAACGCGCAGATGAAGTACTAAGCAAAGGTTACGCTGACCTTGTAGCCTTCGGTCGTCCATTCGTGTCAAACCCAGACTTGGTTTCACGTTTGAAAAACAACAATGAACTCGCTGACTTGGATGGTGCAACACTCTTTGGTGGTAACACACTCGGTTACACTGATTATCCAGCGCTCGATACTCTTTAATTACTCAATTAAAGATAAAAAAAATCCTCAGTCTCGTCAATAAGGCTGAGGATTCGATTTATCGCGACAATTCAAGTTTTCTTAAACAGTCGCGATGAGCACATTACTGAACACGATTAAATTACCCAATGCCATTGCATCGATACCACACATACTTAAGATATCTGCATTCATCGCGCCTTCATTTAACTTGAAGTATGCACTACCCTGCCACGCATCACCGTCGTGTAAGAATCAAAACCTTACTCACGATTTCGCATTCCGAGATTAAGGCTTCAATTTCTAGATATGTAGCTTATAGGACTTAGCTACCCTTCATAATCAAACAGCTCTGCACTGATTGTTGCATCACTGGAAAACTGTCGAATCAATACTTCCCAGCGTGCAGTCATCTTAGCGAGCCACTCCTCTGGATCCGGAATAAGGCTTGGCTCCATCGAATAAACCGTCAAAGTTTGCTCTTGCCCTAAAGTATCTACATATACTTCGCCCGCGATTAGTTTAGTCACTTGTTTGTTACTTTCTGCTGTGGGCTTTTTTAATAAGTTACTTTGAGCTATTAAGTTCCATAAGTTCATATCACTCATATAAAATTTATTAAAATCAAAAAAATCAAAAAAATCAGCCATGTTTTTTCTAAGATACCGAGTTCTTCAGCATAATCTTCAATCATCCAATCCATCGGTTTGGCAGGTAAATAATGGATATGATGTTCAAATATAGTCATTAAGGTTACTCTCAATATATTTGGTGATTAATACAATGCGTAGACCATCCCCACAGGTAAGGTGAATGATAATTATTACGATTAATTGATGGTAACTATAACGTGTATTGCTTTCAACTCGTTATTCATATTTAAATAGGAAATTAACGCAGTTATTATATTTTGTTATTTATAGAGAAGTTATTTATTTTTAATCAAATAATACTATTTTTGAATATTTACTTTAACACCATAGTGTTATGTTATAACATAACATAACATTTAAATGTTGAAAACGTAGATAAAATAATGGTTAAAAAAAAGTTACCTGTCACTGTACTCTCTGGCTTTCTTGGCGCAGGAAAAACAACAGTACTCAATCATATTCTTCATAATCGCGATGGGAAAAAGGTTGCAGTAATTGTTAATGACATGAGTGAGATAAACATTGATGCTGCCTTTGTGAAAAATGAAGTTTCACTCAATCGTAGTGACGAAAAGCTTGTAGAAATGAGCAACGGCTGTATATGCTGCACACTACGTGAAGACCTTCTATTAGAAGTTGATAAATTAGCAAAAGACGGTCGATTTGATTACCTCGTTATAGAATCTACAGGTATTTCGGAGCCACTCCCCGTCGCTGAAACATTTACTTTTGCCGATGAAAATGGCATTTCGTTATCAGACGTAGCAACGTTAGATACCATGGTGACTGTAGTAGATGCTGTTAATTTTTTGAAAGATTATGATGAAGCAAAATATCTACGTGATACAGGTGAATTTCTTAACGATGAAGATGAGCGAAGCGTAACAGATTTATTAGTTGATCAAGTCGAATTTGCAGATGTTCTTCTTATTAGCAAAACAGATTTAGCTAAACCAGCTGATATAGAACGACTTCGCGCCATCCTTAAAGTACTTAATACACGCGCTAAGGTTATTCCCATATCTTTGGGAAAAGTTGATATCGATGACGTGCTAAATACTGGTTTTTTTGATTTTGAACAAGCAGAAAAAGCACCGGGTTGGCTCAAAGAAATACGTGGTGAAAAAATACCTGAAACCGAAGAATACGGTATCAGCAGTTTTAACTATATTGCACGAAAGCCATTTAATCCTGAAAAGTTTTATCAGTTTCTGCACAACACAGAACAGTTTGGCAAACTTATTCGTTCCAAAGGTTACTTTTGGTTGGCTTCTCGTCCGCAATTTTGCGGCCAATGGAGCCAAGCTGGCGGAATAGCACACTATGGTTTTGCAGGTATGTTTTGGAAATCAATCCCTGAAAAAGACTGGCCTACAGATCAAGAATCACTCGATGCGATAAAAAAACAGTGGGTTGAACCCTTTGGTGATATGCGTCAAGAGATCGTATTTATCGGCCAAAATTTAGATCAAAAAAGAATGACGGTCGCGCTAGATGAATGTCTATTAACTGAGGATGAATTACTAAAGGGTAAGCGTTTCTGGACAACATTAAATGACCCTTTTCCTCAATGGGGGGAGAACTCATGAGCACCTTAGCTATTCATAATGACATCAACGCTAATACGCAGAGCCACACTAACAACGATGGTCCCCACTTGCTTTCACGGGGCTTAGTTGAAGGAAGTACTCCTACCGTATTAGCTGATATATACCAAGATAATACAAACATTGTGGTTTGGCAGCGTAACCTTGACAATAAATTAACTATTGCGGTTAACCATTTGTTAGAACATAACCCAACATTAACGTTATTATTGATTGTAACGCCAGAAGATTGCTTTGAAGTACTGAGTGAAAAATTTGGAAAATCAGACGATATAACAACATTAATTAATGATATAACCTTATTAGTTGATATGTTTTGTTGCCTGTTTGGCCTAAAACAAGCTGGATTAAGATTAACAATACTCGACCGAGCTATGTGCCCCCGTTTTCATGTTGACCGTATACCTTGCCGTTTAGTAACAACATACAAAGGCATGGCCACCCAATGGCTTAATAATAATATCATTGATCGCACAAAACTAGGCGCAGAATACCAAGGAGAAACCGATGAGCAATCAGGTCTAATACAAGATATCGATGATATTAATCAACTAACACAAGGTGATATTGCATTACTTAAAGGCGAGTATTGGGATAAAAATGAAGGTGCAGGTCTGGTTCATCGTTCACCTGACATTTCTCAAGGCGAACGTAGATTGTTTCTAACACTCGATTTTATTAATGATTAAAAATAGATATTAAAAGTACGTTTTTCAGGACATTACTAGGAAGTGCTATTACGACAAAAAACATTAACCTTTGTTGATGCTCGAAACCTAAAAGACAAACGTTACACCATTCACGACATTTTTAATCAGCAAATACAATTGCAGATATTGTCATTGGAAATAAAGCCGACTTATATAAAAATGAAGATAAAATAGAAGGCACCACATAGCTATATCATGCAGTGAAATAAAAAAGGGTCTATTTACGCCTCCACAGAGGATAAATAAACCCTTATAATCAATGACTAGGCGCCGTCAGGTTTACATCATGCCGCCCATGCCACCCATTCCGCCCATGTCAGGCATAGATGATGCTGATGCATCAACAGGTACATCAGTGATCATTGCTTCAGTAGTGATCATCAGACCCGCAACAGATGCAGCAAACTGTAATGCTGAACGTGTTACTTTAGTTGGATCTAGGATACCCATCTCAATCATGTCGCCATATTCGCCAGTACCAGCGTTGTAACCGTAGCTACCTTCGCCTGCACGTACATTGTTCGCCACAACAGATGCTTCGTCACCTGAGTTTTGAACAATTTGACGTAGTGGTGCTTCCATTGCTCTTAGCGCAACTTTAATACCAACAGTTTGATCTTGATTTGCACCTTCCAGGCCTTGGATTGCAGCAGCAGCACGAACAAGTGCAACACCACCACCAGCAACAACACCTTCTTCAACAGCTGCACGTGTTGCGTGCAGTGCATCTTCAACGCGGGCTTTTTTCTCTTTCATTTCGATTTCAGTTGCTGCGCCAACTTTAATTACCGCAACACCACCAGAGAGTTTAGCAACACGTTCTTGTAGTTTCTCTTTATCGTAATCTGAAGATGAATCTTCGATTTGCTTACGGATTTGAGCTACACGACCTTTGATAGTCTCTTCATCACCGATTCCGTCGATGATCGTTGTTTCATCTTTAGTGATGATGATACGTTTTGCTTGGCCAAGTTCAGCAACCGTTGCTTTTTCTAGCTCCATACCAATCTCTTCAGAGATAACAGTACCCGCAGTTAGCATCGCGATGTCTTGTAACATTGCTTTACGACGGTCACCGAAACCAGGTGCTTTAACAGCTGCAACTTTAACGATACCACGCATGTTGTTCACTACTAATGTAGCCAGTGCTTCGCCTTCAAGGTCTTCAGCAATGATTAATAGTGGTTTAGATGCTTTTGCTACGCCTTCAAGTACAGGTAGTAGTTCACGGATGTTAGACACTTTCTTATCTACTAATAAGATAAATGGTGATTCTAATTCAACGCTGCCTGTTTCTTGATTTGTAACGAAGTAAGGAGATAGGTAACCACGATCGAACTGCATACCTTCAACAACGTCTAGCTCATCTTCTAGTGCTTGGCCGTCTTCAACCGTAATAACACCTTCTTTACCAACACGATCCATTGCTTCAGCAATAATTTTTCCCACGCTTGCATCAGAGTTCGCAGAGATAGTACCAACTTGTTCAACCGCTTTAGTATCTAAACAAGGTACAGATAATTCTTTTAGTTCTGCAACGGCAGCTTTAACAGCTTGGTCAATACCGCGTTTCAGATCCATTGGGTTCATGCCAGCAGCAACTGCTTTGAGGCCTTCGTTCACAATCGCTTGTGCAAGTACGGTCGCAGTAGTTGTACCGTCACCAGCTGCATCATTTGCTTGTGAAGCAACTTCTTTGAGCATTTGTGCGCCCATGTTTTCGAATTTGTCTTCTAGTTCGATTTCTTTCGCAACAGTAACACCATCTTTAGTGATTAATGGTGCGCCGAAGCTTTTATCGATTACTACGTTACGACCTTTAGGGCCCAATGTTACTCTAACTGCATTCGCAAGAATGTTTACGCCGTTAAGCATTTTATCACGTGCGTCTAAGCCGAATTTTACGTCTTTAGCCATCTTAATTATCCTTTTAAAATCTGTTAATTTTTTGGTATTAGGTCTATCAAAAATAAATGTTTAAATTTATTCAACGATAGCTAAAATATCAGCTTCACTCATGATTAAAACTTCTTTGCCTTCTAGCTTTTCAGTCTTAACGCCATAACCTTCACTAAAAATAACAGTATCGCCTACATTAACAGCCAGTGGACGTACTTCACCGCTATCTAATAAACGACCGTTACCAACAGCAATAACTTCACCGCGTGTCGATAATGTCGCAGATGCACCAGTAAGTACAATACCGCCTGCTGATTTAGTTTCTTGTTCTTGGCGACGAACGATCACGCGATCGTGTAGTGGACGAATTGTCATTTGAATGATCTCCTTAAAGAATACATGTTGCGAATATCAATGGTCGATTATTTACCGACACCATGACTATGGAGTAATATATCGGGGCAACTGCTTTCCAACTCAAGGGAAAAAAGAAAAATAGTTAATAAATTCACACCTTACATAGCGTTTTTAGATTGTTTCTACAAATAGAAGTGTAAATGTCAGGTAAAAGTACAAAACAAAGCTTTTTGTTGACGAAGAAAAGCGTAATATATCCCGAACTAAATTTAGTCCATAAACCTTCTCAGTGACTTTTTAGGCATCACGTTAGCGAACATTTTAGGTAATAAGTATTGAAAGATAAACACGGTCTTCTCTCGGCACCCGTCTCTCAGGTAATGACAAAAATGGCAGTGCCTATGGCCTATGGTTTATTAGCTGTACTTGGCTTTAGCTTAGTAGACACTTATTTTGTGAGCTTACTGGGTACGCAAGCATTAGCCGCGATCAGCTTTACTTTCCCTGTCACCTTTTTTGTTTCCGCATTAGCTATGGGCTTAGGCACAGGTTTATCCGCTTGTTTAGCGCGTTTATTAGGTCAAGGGCAGCACCAAGATGCGGCGAGGTTAACATCTGATGGTTTATTGTTAGCACTTACCACCATCTTAACAGTTGCTATTATTGGTATTAACAGCATAGAACCATTATTTAAGGTGTTAGGGGCAACAGAATCCTTAATGGTCTATATCCAAGATTACATGTTCTATTGGTATATCGCGATCCCCTTCCTCGTCATACCTATGGTTGGTAATGCCGCTATTCGCGCCACTGGCGACACCAAAACCCCAAGCAGAGTGATGATCATTGCAGGATTTATGAATGGCATACTCGATCCGTTACTGATTTTTGGCATTGGCCCCTTTCCTGAACTCGGTGTAAAAGGCGCTGCAATTGCATCTGGTTTATCGTGGTTAATAACCTTTGCAGTGGCGATTTACTTATTGCGTTATCGTGAACAGTTATTGTTATTAACCAAACCAAGCCTAGGTAACATGTTAAAAAATTGGCGTAAGATTACAGCGATAGGGTTGCCAGCCTCTTTGACAAATATGCTTAGCCCAGTAAACAATGCCTTTGTGATGTGGCAATTAGCGACATTTAGCACCACAGCCGTTGCCGCTTATGGCGCTGGTACACGGCTGGAGGCGATTTTATTAATCGGCATGATTGCCGTGAGCTCAATGCTCTCGCCTTTCATCGCTCAAAACTCGTCAGCAAACAATCCACAGCGCTGCTTAACCGCGATCAAACTGGCGATCCGTTACTCGTTAATTTCACAATTAAGCATTTATCTGCTCATTGCTTTGGCCGCCCCTTATATAGCGACATTATTCAGTGATGATGTAGCAGTGATCAGCCACTTATCGTTATACCTTTATATTATCCCTGCGACTTTTGCTATGCAGGGTATTATGATGGCGGTAGCTTCCAGTCTAAATGGGTTCAATCGACCAATATCAGCATTAAGCCTAAGCTTAAGCCGCTCACTGTTAATCATTACGCTATCAAGTCTTGGCGCCCATTATTGTGGTGAAAAGGGTATCTTCTTTGGTATCGCCAGTGCCAATGTATTAGTTGGCCTACTCGCTTTATATTACGCACAGCAATTACAGCTCGAACTACACAATGAATTACGCCGTGAAACCCCTGCTTAACCGTTTATATACCCAAACTACTTCAAGGTGCTATATCAGAAACGAGTTTGGGTATTTATTCATCTAGCTGGTCAGTGTTAATAGATCACCCAATGAATCGCGTGTTTACAGGTGAAATACACACTAATAATCCATCAGACTTGCTGTTTCTTAAGCCAAATAAAAATATCTTTAGCATCCTTAAAATTTTATTTAAAAAAGTGATCTAAGCCCGTTTAATAAAAAAAATACAACGTATTATCCGCACATAAATTTTGTTCTCCTTCCTACGTTTTGATCACATAGCAGAGTGTACCAATGACAGTATTAGCAACCGACTTTACTCAAGAAACCCGTCTAGAAACTGACTTATTAGGTGTAAAAAAAATACCCGCGCAAGCTTATTACGGTATTCATACATTAAGAGCGATGGAAAACTTCCACATCAGTAGTGAAAAGATCGGAGACTGTCCTGAATTTGTACGCGGCATGGTAAAAACAAAGAAAGCAGCAGCACTCGCCAATGGTATTTTAGGCACTATCTCACCACACATTAGCGACGCGATCGTGAATGCCTGTGACATTTTGTTAGCGACTGATAAATTTTACGCACAATTCCCGATTGATGCATTCCAAGGTGGCGCAGGTACATCGGTAAACATGAATACCAACGAAGTATTGGCCAATATTGCGCTAGAGCAAATGGGACATGCTAAAGGTGCTTACAGCCACATTAATCCAAATGATCACGTCAATAAAAGTCAAAGCACCAACGATGCCTACCCTACCGGCTTTCGCGTGGCTTTGTTTGAACGTAGTAACGCTGTATTAGCTGCGCTGACCTCATTAAGCGAAACATTCTTAACGAAAGCTGAAGAGTTTAATGATGTATTAAAAATGGGCCGTACCCAATTACAAGACGCGGTACCGATGACATTAGGTCAAGAATTCCGCGCATTTGGGGTTACCCTCAGAGAAGAAATAAAAAGCATTAAACGTTGCCAAGAATTACTACTCGAAATTAACCTTGGCGCAACAGCGATTGGTACTGGCTTAAATACTCCAACGGGTTATTCGGAGCTGGCGATTGCGAAATTAGCTGAAATTACCGGTCATCCCTTTGTGCCTGCAGAAGATTTAGTGGAAGCAACATCTGACTGTGGCGCTTATGTGATGTTATCAAGTGCATTAAAGCGCTTCGCAGTGAAACTATCGAAGATTTGTAATGATCTACGTTTACTTTCTTCTGGTCCACGTACTGGTTTAAATGAGATTAATCTACCAGAAATGCAAGCCGGTTCTTCAATCATGCCAGCAAAAGTAAACCCAGTAATTCCAGAAGTGGTTAATCAAGTGGCGTTTAAAGTATGTGGTAATGACTTAACCATCACTATGGCGGCTGAAGCCGGTCAATTACAGTTAAACGTAATGGAGCCCGTGATTGGTCAATGTCTCTTTGAATCATTAACCTTATTAGAAAATGCCTGCTTCTCGCTACAAGATAAATGCGTTAAAGGCATTACAGCTAACCGTAAAGTATGCCAAGACTTCGTATTAAACTCGATCGGTATTATCACTTACTTAAATCCATTTATTGGTCATCACGAAGGCGATACTATCGGTCGAATTTGTGCTGAAACAGGTAAAAGTGTACGTGAAGTAGTGCTAGAACGAGGCTTATTATCTGAAGCAGAATTAGATGAAATATTCTCTATCGAAAACTTAATGAACCCAAAATACACTGCGCAACGTTTTGCGAAAGCAATTTAAATAAGTTAGCAGCTTGAATAAAAATCCCCGTTACTGCCATAAACAGTAACGGGGATTTTTTATATCTTAAATAACCTGTACAGCGATTATTTACTATCGCTTTACAACTAAGCGGCGACAGCCGTTACTTCAAAAGATCTTTTACGGCTCATTAGTACAAAGATCGCAGGTACAAAATAAAACGATAATAAGGTCGTTAATACCGTACCACCCGCGATGGCAATGGCAAACGGCGGCCAAAAACCACCACCCGCTAAGATTAATGGTAAGAAACCGCCCACCGTTGTAATCGTCGTTGAGGTAATATGGCGAGTGCAACTAGTAATGGCTTTAATAATGGCATCGGTATCGCCAGCGACCGCTTTCGGATCTGATTTTAATTCAGCCAAAATAACAATCGCAGCATTAATCGCTAATCCCATCAAGCCAAGCAAACCAATAATAACGGTAAAGCCAAACGGATAATTAAACACATAAATACTCAGTAAACCCAAGCCAACAGATTGGATAGCCGATAACACGATCACGCCACCTAAACGGAATGAGTTAAATGACAGCACCACGATAATAATCAGTAACATAATAATCACACCAACACTGGCTAACAGATTACCCACCGCATCATTTCGTTTGGCTGACTCACCACCAAACTCCATGCGATAACCCGGCGGTAACACAAAGTTTTCACTGATTAAACGGGCCGAAAATTCATTGAGCACTGTTGAGGGCAATACCCCAGCAACTAAATATCCTTCAACCGTATTAACACGTACACCATTCCAATGCGGGATAGCCCCACGGCTTGGACGTAACGCTAATTCTGTTAATGCCACCAGCGGAATACTCGCTTGAGAAAGCGGAGAGCTCAGGCTAATGTTAGCTAAATCAGACAAACTACTACGTTGCTCATTAGCAATTCGCACTCGAACAGGTATCGATTCAGTGGCTTCAATAATCGAGCCATTTACCGTACCGTGTAAGGTTGATTGTAACTGTGCCGCCACATCCGTCAGGGTTAAGCCTGCTAACTGACTTACGTCCTCATTAATTTTCAACCATATTTTAGGTAATCCAGGTTGAATAGTCGCACGCGTATGAATCACGTTGTCAGTGCTAATTAAAATCCGTCTTGCTTCATCACCCAAGGTTTTTAAGGTATCTAAATTAGGACCAAAAAGTCGTAACTCAATTGGTGCTCTAAACGGAGGGCCTTGTTCTAACTTACGCACTAATATCTGTGCTTCAGGGATCGCATCATCAAGTAATATCTGTAACGACGGTACCAATTCATTAACACGTTTAAAACTATCGCCCGTGACCATTGCTTGGGCGTAATACTGCGCACCATCTTTACTTGGCATCAAATTATAGTAAAAAGACGGAGCGTTATTACCAATAAACCAACGAACCTTACTGATCCCTTGCTGTTGTGCTAACAAATCACTGATCGTTCTCGTCATGGCCTCGGTAGCAACAATACTGGTTTGCACAGGCATGAATAATTCAATATGGAACATGTCACGATCCGACGCTGGAAAGAACTGTTCATCCAAATGTTTAGCTAAAATAAAGCCACTTAAAGGTAAGATAAACACCAAACCAATACTGAGCTTAGGTCTGGCCAAGACCAATACCAATGACTGGCGGAAAGTCCGTGCTAAACCCGGTAATTCAATGCCATTATTATACCAAGTCGTTGTGCGTACTGATTTACTTGGTGAATTTCCCGCAAGGAAACGACCAGAGAGTCCAGCAACAATAGTATGCGAAACTAAATACGAACCGATTAAGGCGAAGATAACACTGAGTGCGATACCACTGACAAATTCCCCCGATGGTCCAGGCATCAGCACAATTGGCATAAAGGCTAATATTGTCGTCAACGTAGAACCTAATAGCGGTAACCATAAGTGCTTAATGGCACCTTGTACCGCAACACTCATATCTAAGCCCTGCTGTCGTCGTTTTTGGATTGTATCTGCCATTACAATCGCGTTATCAACCATGATACCTAAAGCCACAACTAAACCAGTGACTGACATTTGATGGATGGGTAAGCCGTAATAATTCATCACAGTCAAGGTAAACAATACTGTTAAAGGGAGAGATAAGGTAACGATTAATGCCGCGCGCCAGCCTAAAGTCACTAACAGCACAGCTGCAATGATCGAGAAACCAATCAGAATGTTATCTACCAGACCTTCTAGCCTATCTTCTGTGTATTGCGATTGGTCAAACAAGACTTCAGTGGTTAATGAATGAGGTAGTTGCTGATTGAACGCCGCAACCTTGTCATCCACCTCGGTACTCCATTTATCAATACGTAAATTTGGTAGCATACGTGTTGATACCACGACGGCATATTCACCATCAACCAAGGCAATTTCTTGCGCAGGCCACTGCAGATTTTTACTTATCTTCGCAATGTCACCTAAACGAACAACCGCGCCCTTATTATCATTTAGCAATGGGATCTGTCGGATCCGATCGACAGAGTCAAACGATCCCGCCACTTCGATCTGCATTTGGTTATAATCATTGATGATGTTACCCGCAGATACTTTAGCATCAGCAGCTAAAATAATACTGGAAATAGCTTGTGTCGATAGTGATAAATTCGCCGCTAAGTGTTTATCAATTTCGACCAGTATTTGCTCTTCGCCACGGCCAAATAAACTGACAATATCAGTACCGGAGATCACCTTTAACTGGTTTTGTAATTCTTTGCCGTAACGACCTAATGTAGTTAAATCAACGGCACTATTACCTTGCCATTTAACGGCTATTAATTGCGTATAAGCATAACCACGATCATCTTCTAATCGTGGTGCAACAGCTGCTGATGGTAACTCACTCGTTACGTCATTAAGCAGATCACGTACTCGTGACCACACCGGAACGGTATCAGTAATGGTATCGTGTAGTTTTAATTGCACGATGGATATTCCCGGCCGAGATGTAGAAGTAATACGGTTAATATCAGCCAATTTACGTAATTTTTGTTCTATTTTTTCAGTCACTAGCGCTTCTACGCGCTCAGCGCTCGCACCAGGCAGCAAGGTCAACACACTCGCAATCCGATTAGTGATCCTTGGATCTTCCGTACGCGGTAATGTTGATAATGAGCCAAGACCAGCTACAATGAGTAAAATAATCAGCAGTGCCATCAGGCGATTATTTTCAGTAAACGCCTTGATCATATTTTATGCTCCGATATCACATCCTTGGTCGGCATATTCACAAATGCTTGCTGATGACTGAGCGTCACCATCTGCCCCGGCATAAAACGATGGATTCCAGTATTTACATATGCTTGATTATCTTTTAAGTCCCCCTGAACATAAGCCGTTGTTTCAGTGGCATGTAAAACGGTGACAGTGGTGCTTTTAAGTTGAAATAGTGCAGACGATCTTACCTTATTTGTCTCTAGATCTCGCAACCCAAGGTTTTCTTCTAAAGTATATATATTCCACATACCTCGCACCCCGTCAGTGATCGCACTTAGCGGTACCCAATAACCCGGTTGTTGGTATTCCTGCGACAACGCCAGATAAGCTAACTGACCATTATAAACAGGGCTGTTATTCGCTAATGCAAAACGCAGGCTAATAGTTCGGGTCACAGTATCAACTTCATTACCCATACTCAGTAATGTCGCGGGATAACTAACACCTGCAATTTCGAGTTGATGCTCTTTACCCTGTAATTGCTTTATAAAACTAGCAGGTACACCAACTGTCACTTCCGAATCGCCAGTTTGCAACAATCTAAGTGCCGTGGTTCCCGCAGCGATCACTTCACCTTGGGCTATTTGGCGGCTACTAACAATGCCATCAAAAGGCGCTAATAGTTTAGATTTATCAATTCGGTACTGACTTGCCTCGAGAGCCGACAAAGTACTGTTAATATTTGCAGTAATAATACGCTTTTGCGACGACAGCTCATCCATATTCTGTTCTGACGTAAAACCACGCTTACTTAGTGAACTTAAACGCGATAAATTCGCTTCAATCAAATCAAATTCCGCTTCTGCCTGCTGCAACTGTGCTTCTAGTTGTTCCCGTTCGATTAATAACAGTTGGGTATTTAACTCTGCGAGCAATTGGCCTTTAACAACCTGCTGCCCTTCAATCACATGTAGGGTTTTAATAATGCCTGCAAACTCGAAACCTAAATTCGCATCTTGCTTAGCAATTACCTTACCGACAAATTTATTTTCAACTTGATAGCTGTCTTGCTGTGTAAGTTGCTCACTGCTTGCTTGTAAATACTGTGACGCTACCTGTGTTTCATCGGCAACAACCTCACTACATGCTTGCAGTGTGATCATTGTTAGCACTATACTTAGCCATTGCGCTGTTTTTATATGCAGCAAAGATACGTTATTCTTTCTAATCATAATAAAAGTCCTTTTTTACGTGCGATACAGCGCAAACCTTTTGTTTCAGCCATTTATAAACTAGACTTGAAAGTCCAGTCGAGAATATAGCAAAATCAAACTAGACCGTACAGTCTATTTTGTGCATATTAACGTATATGTAACATTTTATAATGACATGTATATTCAAATAACTAGCGGTATGAATAAATGAATAAACCCAGAACAAAGAGTGAATTAAAGCGAAATCAAATACTTGATGCAGCCACCTTACAATTTACTCAGCACGGCTACTCAGCCACGAGCATGGATCTAATCGCTAAATTAGCAGGAGTATCTAAGCAAACCGTGTATAGCCACTTTGGCAATAAAGATGAATTATTCATTACTGCAATCAGCTACAAATGCGAGTTATTGGGCGTAGGGGAATTATTACCAGAAAATCTTGGTCCGGTTGAACCGACATTAACCTTGTTCGCACAAGGCTTTTTTGCCATGATCACATCTCCAGACTCAATGGCAGTACATCGAACGTGTGCGGCAGAATGTCTTGCCCATCCACATTTATCACGATTATTTTTTGAGGCTGGTCCTCTCTTTGTTATCGATAAACTGACAAATTGCTTAGCGGAGTACCACCGTCGTGGAGAGTTAGATATAAACGACTGTCGTCAAGCAGCAATACAATTACTGGCGGTTCTTAAAGGTGAGCAATGGACACGGTTAGAGTTTAATATTGAAGAGTCGTTATCTGAGCAGGAAATTAAGCACTATTTACAAAGTTCTGTACGTTTATTTATCCGAGGATACCAGACGTTAAGTTAAAACAAACAGGGTTATATGAACTTCATACAACCCTGTTTATTACAGTTTAAATAATGTTATTCCGCCGTTGTGAGTGTGGCGCTAAACCAATCAAGCTTAGCCGCTAACTGGGTAACCTGACCAATGATAATCAGTGAAGGACTTTCAGCTTGTGCGGCAAGATCACTCAGATCTTTTAACGATCCTTGCAATGTACGCTGCCGCTGACTGGTGCCTCTTTCCACAATAGCCACCGGCATATCAGCACTCATTCCGTGTTCAATCAGCTTATTCGCAATACCACCACTCTGTATTAACCCCATGTAAAACACCAATGTATGCGTCGCCTTACCCAATAGAGGCCAATCCAACTGATGCGCATCATCTTTTAAATGCCCAGTAATAAATTGTACACCTTGAGTATAATCACGATGCGTCAACGGGATCCCTGCATATGCAGCACAACCAGAAGCAGCAGTGATCCCCGGCACAACTTCAAAAGGTATATTAAAAGGTAATAAGGCTTCAAGCTCTTCACCACCACGGCCAAAAATAAACGGATCGCCACCTTTAAGACGAATCACCAACTTACCTTGCTGCGCAAGATCCACTAATAATTGGTTAATGCCACTTTGTGGTACACAATGGTTTCCCGCTTTTTTTCCCACAAAAAAACGTTCCGCTTGTGGGTTAATCAAAGCGATAATCTCATCAGAAACTAAACGGTCATGTACTACAACTTCAGCTTGTTGCAATAAACGTAATGCTTTAACGGTTAATAAATCAGGGTCGCCTGGGCCCGAACCGACTAAAATTACTTTCCCTGTATGACTTATGGCCTGTAGCTCATTCACTGCTGTTGATACTGCTTGTCCAGTCATTCTATATCCTTAGCTACTACGCCAGCCGTTCATGGCTAGCAACTATTCACAGTAACTTAATTACCATGTTTATTTATGGCCTAATAAATACCACACCTATAGTGTGCTTACCAATAGCCGTGTAGTATAAGTTATATCAAGCGAAGCAGGATCAAAAAAGGCGCGAACTTTCGAACACGCCTTTTGGTATTTATTTGTCTATCGCTTACTAATTAAGCTTGTTGTCATCTTTGTCTACTTCAACAAAATCACCTTCAATAACACCGTCATTTTTGGCCTTATTATCTGCACCAGGCTGTTGTTGAAATGGCGACGAGTGTGTTGACGATTGTGACGAATAATGGAAACCTTGCGCATTACCCGTAAACGTCGATTGTGGAATAATACGATCTTTGTACTGGGCAATAATCGCTTTTGCTAAACGACCACGAATTTGCGGTGTTAATACCAACAAACCTAAAGCATCAGTAACAAAGCCCGGTGTTACAAGTAGTACACCACAAACTAGTAGCATAATGCCTTCTACAATTTCTTGCCCAGGTGCTTCACCAGCAGCTAAACGAGATTGTAATTTTTGTACCGTTTGCACGCCTTGACTACGCACTAAATACGAGCCCACAAAAGCCGTTAACACAATGATACCAACCGTCAGCTCTGCACCTAATAACGAACCTACCGACATCAGTACATACACTTCAATTAATGTCATCGCAGTAAACAAGAAAAATAAACGACCTAACACATTAACCTCTCAAAAATATAGTTATAGTAGATAGCTCAACTGAATATGGTAGTAATAACTAAATTATCTAAAAATCAGCATAAAACGATCAGAATATAAAGTAACATAAGGGGTATTAACCCATTTTTCAAGTTATAGCCTAGTAGATAGTCCGTAATACTAAGTAACTAACACAATAACTACGACAGCTAAAAATCAATAAAGTTGGAAAAAATGAAAGTAAAATTAATCCTATTATTAGCAAGTAATCTCATATTTCAAAGCACAATACCAGCACACGCCAATAATAATTTTAGTCTATTTGCAAATAAACAACAAAGCGCACCTGCATTCTTGCCTGTCGAGGATGCGTTTGTTTTTTCTCAACTGCAACAAGCCGACAACTTAAATATATTTTGGCAAATTACCGAAGGTTATTATTTATATAAGAATAAGCTGCGCGTAACAATAAACGGTAATGATCACACGATAATAGGGCTACCTGAAGGTAAAGATTATCATGATGAATATTTTGGCGATGTCGAAATTTTTGAATATGAATTGATGTTGTCAGTGCCCGTTTCAGCGCTAGCTCCAGCAAGTAAAATAACGATTCATTACCAAGGTTGTGCAGTAGCGGGATTATGTTACCCACCCATGACAAAAACGTTTATTACACAATAAACAGTTTCCTCCCGTATCTGAATCATCACTCAATGAATACTGAGATACTAAGATAGAAGGTTAGTCATATTTTCCCAAATTGACTAAACATTATGAAGGATGTATGAAATGGATTCGATACAAAACCAATTAACGCCAGACTGGAAACATGTGAAATGGGTGTTAACAGATGTGGATGATACCCTCACTTGGCAAGGAAAGTTACCACCAGAAACCTTGATTGCACTGGCTGATCTTCAGCAAGCAGGTATAAAAGTGGTGGCAGTCACCGGAGCCTGCGCAGGTTGGTGTGACCATATCGCTCAGCTATGGCCTGTTGATGCCGTACTTGGTGAAAATGGCGCGTTCATTATGGAAAAGGAAAATGACTATTTAACCCTACGGGCCAATCGTTCTATGGATGATATTGCCCAACAACAAGCAATATTAAAACAGCAAGTAAAAGCGATTTTAGCGGATTATCCCGATCTAAATTTAACACTCGATCAGTCATATCGACTGTGTGAAGTAGCCATTGATATTGGCCAGAATCGAGATCGTGTTGATGAGGTAATTATTACTGAGGTTGTCACTAAAATTCATGCCCTAGGTGCACATGCAACAGCCAGCTCCATTCATATTAATGCGTGGTATGGAGAACATTCTAAAAAAGCAACATCCCTGCAATTTTTAGCAGAACAGGGATTGTCCACACACGAAATACTGAATTACGCTTGTTACGTAGGGGATTCAATGAATGATCAGCGGATGTTTGAAGCGCTGCCTAAAACAGTCGGCGTTGCCAATATACAAGATTACTGGGACAAACTCAGTCATCATCCTGCAATCGTCATGAGTCTGCCTGGTGGATTCGGTTTTGCGGAGTTTACTAAGCAGTTACTTAATTTGAAAGGCCGTTAAATACAAGAGTACAAGCAAATATAAACGGATAACTAATACGTTATCCGTTTAAAAGCATGTAAAGGGCTGTAATTAGATGTGTTTACTGCGAACCAATAGCAACACTGGTAACACGGCAATCGCCATCAAGATGAAAATATTTTCTTTTAAATCAGGATAGAATAATCCAGATAAAAATGTCAGCAATGCAATCGCCAGACTGAATGGAATTGCCGCATAAATAGCTTGTACCGTCATGGTATCTTCATCAGCCACATTTTCGGATATATAACGCATCGCCGCCAAATGCGCGATACCAAATGTCACACCGTGTAATAATTGCGATAACATGATCACAGTCACGTCAACCGCATAACTCAGTGTTAACCAACGGACAATACTGCCTAAAGTCGCAATTACAAACATCGTCGCCATACTGGTATTGGCAAACAATCGACGTCCGATTGCAAGAAAGAAGATCTCACCGACAACACCCATACTCCAAAAGTAACCAATGTAGGTTTCACTAATACCAATGTCCTGCCAATACACAGCACCAAAACCATAATATGCCGCATGTGCGCCTTGTAGTAATGCGGTGATTAACAAAAATGGCCAAAAACTTGGGCGACTTAAAATAGCAATAAAGCTAAGACTACGTTTACTACTTGCCGCAGTATCTTGCGGCAAATTACGTACAGGGGTTACAGTTAATAATAATAAGGCAGCTAAGCCAACAATAATCGTGAATAAAATAATTTGATGATCAAACGATTCAACCAGTACTCCAGTCAGTGCACTCGCCAACATAAAGCCTATTGAGCCCCATAAGCGGGTCTTACCGTAATCCATATTATTATAACGAACGAGCTTTGCCGCCATCGCTTCACCTAACGCCATTAACGGTGAAAAGACAAAGTTAGTGATCACCACCAGCAGAAAAATCACATACACATTATTGCTCAAGTAAAAACCAGCAAAAGTAATAATACTGGTCAGCGTTAAGCGACGCATCGCTTGTAACAACGACACTGTGGTCGCTAAATTACGGGTTAACAATAAAGCCCCCGCTGAACGCGCGAGCAAGGCAAAAGCAAGCATGGTCCCGATCATTTCGGTAGACGTCCCCTCGCCCTTTAACCACAATGCCCAAAATGGCAGTAGAACACCATAGACACCAAAGAAGCCAAGATAATATAACCCCATCCATAAGGTAGATGGCAGTGAATATGACATGTTAACCCTCTAATTATTAGTAAATTACACTGTAATAAGTGCAGCTATTTTGCGCTTTTATCGTTAATAAATCATTAAGAAAAATAAATTAAAACGTTGCGTGAAGTAGCATTTTTAAAATCATATATTAGCTATGTAAGTCAAACTATCACAAAAACTGAGTGCTAATACTAAAGTCGTATTGCTAGAAATTTACCACCGTGTCATTTTTATTTACAAGAGATGTGCATCACCGCAGGCTAAATAGTGATATCACATCCAAAATAAATAAGGAATTAGATACCATTAAGGAAGAATAATGAGCGACACTAAACTATATCCGGTACCAGCAGAATTTGCGCAAAACAGTTTATTAAATGACAGTGCTTATCAAGCTATGTATAAGCATTCAATTACCGATCCGGAAGCATTTTGGCGTGAACAAGGGCACATCGTTGATTGGATCAAGCCTTACAGCCAAGTCAAAAGCACCAGTTTTCAACCTGGTAGTGTCGACATTAAATGGTTTCAAGACGGCAAGCTCAATGTCTCAGCCAACTGTCTTGATCGTCACTTAAAAGATAACGCTAACAAAACGGCAATCATTTGGGAAGGCGATGATCCCAAAGATTCAGCAAAGCTCACTTATCAAGAAGTCTATGAAAAAGTCTGTCAGTTTTCTAATGCGCTAAAAGCTCAAGGCATTAAAAAAGGTGACGTAGTTTGTTTGTATATGCCAATGGTGCCAGAAGCCGCTATCGCAATGCTTGCTTGTACGCGTATTGGTGCTGTACACACAATTGTATTTGCTGGTTTCTCTGCAGAAGCACTAGCAGATCGTATTGATAACTGTGGTGCGAAATTAGTGATCACCGCTGATGAAAGTCTACGTGCAGGACGTATCACCCGCCTAAAAGATTGCGTTGATAATGCTTTAGCCAAACCACAAGTAACCAGCGTTGAAAATGTCATTGTATTCGCACGAACCAACGCAGATATTACTTGGTATGAAGGCCGCGATCTATGGTGGCATGATATTGTAAAAGACCAGTCAAGTGAATGTGCTCCTGAAGCCATGAATGCCGAAGATCCATTATTCATCCTTTATACTTCCGGCTCGACCGGTAAACCTAAAGGTGTACTGCATACCACAGGTGGTTACCTCGTATATGCAACCATGACCTTTAAGTACGTTTTTGATCACCAAGACAATGACATATTCTGGTGTACCGCCGATGTTGGTTGGATCACGGGTCACAGTTACTTGGTTTATGGACCACTTGCGAATGCCGCTACCACGGTATTATTTGAAGGTGTACCAAACTATCCTGATACAGCCCGCATGAGTCAGGTTGTTGATAAACACCAAGTCACCACACTTTATACTGCACCGACCGCAATTCGGGCACTGATGGCCAAAGGCGATGACGCCATTACTGGTACTAAACGTACCTCGCTTCGACTAATGGGTTCGGTGGGTGAACCGATCAATCCAGAAGCATGGCAATGGTATTACGACAAGATTGGCAACTCATCAACACCAATTGTTGATACTTGGTGGCAAACAGAAACTGGCGGGATCTTAATTACTCCTCTGCCTGGCGCTACGGCACTAAAACCGGGCTCTGCAACACGCCCATTCTTTGGTGTTAACCCTGCGTTGGTCGACAATAAAGGTAACTTATTAGAAGGCGAAAATGAAGGTAACTTAGTTATCTTAGATTCTTGGCCAGGACAAATGCGCGGTATTTATGGTGACGAAAGTCGTTTTGAAGAAGCTTATTTCTCAACATTCCCGAACATGTACTGCACTGGTGATGGTGCCAAACGAGATGCAGACGGTTACTACTGGATCACAGGTCGTGTAGATGATGTCCTGAATGTCTCTGGTCACCGTATGGGTACCGCAGAAATTGAAAGTGCATTAGTTGCACACAGTAAAATTGCAGAAGCCGCTGTCGTCGGAGTGCCACACGATATTAAAGGACAAGGTATTTATGCATACGTCACACTGAATGCCGGAGAAAAAGCGGATGACGCACTATTGGCCGAAGTAAAGCAATGGGTACGCAGTGAAATTGGGGCGATTGCCACACCAGATACCTTGCATTGGACAGACGCATTACCAAAAACACGTTCAGGAAAGATCATGCGTCGTATTCTGCGGAAGGTAGCAACCAATGATACAGATTCGTTAGGTGATACATCCACGTTAGCAGACCCAAGCGTTGTTGATACTCTCATTGCCGAAAAGCGAAACGTATAACACACATAAACGCTAGCCCTATCACTAATTCGCTAGCGTTATCATAATCAATTTATCGGTGTAACCCTCGCCTTAGTTACATCGATTTTTTATTTCCGATACCAATTAACAACTTCTGTATCCATATCCAATCATCTCTACATAATGCCCTATTAACACCGTAAAATAAGCATGCTCAAATTATTCTAGCTGATCAAACTGTTAATCAATCAAACTTATTGACAATCGCATCAATAACCGTCCTCACCTCTCTTAAATAAGCGATGTGAGCGAGATTAAACTTAGAGTGTAAACTTTAATAAAATATCAGATAAGACCAGTTAAATGCTGTTATATTCTACGAAAATCATATAATGTGTAGGGAATTAGCAACAATTGTACTTTATATTAATTTATGATTGAAGTTTTCAGAAAAGCTAGCAAAGACAACGCTTTTAGCGACGTTAGCGTCATTTTACCAGACAATGGAAGCAATATGTCGAACAAACTAAGAATATTGTTACTCAACGGACCGAATCTAAATCTTTTAGGTAAAAGAGAACCTGAGACTTACGGCTATCAAACACTTAGTGACATTGTAGAACATTTAAACGATGTTGCAACTCAGCACGATATTGATCTGCGCCACGAACAGTCTAACGCAGAACACGAGCTCATTAATCATATTCATGCAGCAATGGGAAATACTGATTTTATCATTATCAACCCAGCAGCATATACGCATACAAGTGTCGCAATTAGAGATGCATTATTAGGGGTTTCAATCCCCTTTATCGAAGTACATCTCTCTAATGTACACGCACGAGAACAATTTCGTCATCATTCTTATCTGTCAGATGTCGCCAAAGGCGTTATTTGTGGGTTAGGTGCTGATGGTTATGAATTTGCGTTGCTTTCTGCTGTCAAACAGCTGAAGCAAACTAACAACAAATAATAAAGAGATTATTATGGATATCCGTAAAATTAAAAAACTGATTGAACTTGTTGAAGAATCTGGTATTGCAGAATTAGAAATTTCTGAAGGCGAAGAGTCAGTTCGAATCAATCGTTTTAGTAGCGTGGCACCACAAGTTCAATACACGGCGGCTCCCGCTCCTGTAGCACCTGTGGCAGCGCCGGTTCCAACGGCAGCAGCTGTTGAAGCAGCTCCTGCAGAAGTAGCTGGACATCAAGTTCGCTCTCCGATGGTTGGTACTTTCTATAATGCAGCATCTCCGGGTGCAGCACCTTTTGTGACTATTGGCCAAACAGTTAGTGTTGGCGATACGCTATGTATCTTAGAAGCAATGAAAATGATGAATCAAATCGAGTCAGATAAAGCCGGCGTAGTAAAAGCTATCCTAGCGACAGACGGTCAAGCTATTGAGTTTGATGAACCACTTTTCATCATTGAATAACTACGGGGTTTCCAATGCTGGATAAAGTTGTTATCGCCAATCGCGGCGAAATCGCACTACGTATTCTTCGTGCTTGTAAAGAGTTAGGCATCAAGACTGTTGCTGTTCACTCAACGGCCGATCGTGAACTTAAGCATGTATTACTTGCTGACGAAACGGTTTGTATCGGCAAACCTGCGGCTGTAGACAGTTACTTAAATGTACCTGCAATCTTAAGCGCAGCAGAGATCACGGGCGCTGTTGCCGTTCATCCTGGTTACGGTTTCTTAGCTGAAAATGCTGATTTTGCTGAACAGGTTGAACATTCTGGTTTTATTTTCATCGGCCCTAAAGCTGAAACTATTCGTCTAATGGGCGATAAAGTATCTGCGATTGCAGCGATGAAAAAAGCCGGAGTACCTTGTGTTCCGGGTTCTGATGGTCCGCTTGATACAGATGCTCAACGTAATAAGAACATTGCTAAACGCATCGGCTATCCGATCATTATTAAAGCTGCCGGTGGCGGTGGTGGTCGTGGTATGCGTGTTGTTCGTGAAGAATCTGAATTACTTGATTCTATCGCGCTAACTCGTAACGAAGCAGGTTCATTCTTCGGTAATGACATGGTATACATGGAGAAATTCCTAGAAAATCCACGTCACATCGAGATACAAATACTGGCTGATGGTCAAGGTAATGCTATCTATCTTGGCGAGCGAGATTGCTCACTACAACGCCGTCACCAAAAAGTAGTTGAAGAAGCACCAGCACCAGGAATTACTGCTGACATTCGTCGACATATCGGTGAACGTTGTAGTCGAGCTTGTGTTGATATTAACTATCGTGGCGCTGGTACTTTCGAATTCTTGTATGAAAACGGCGAATTCTATTTCATCGAAATGAATACTCGAATTCAGGTTGAACACACCATTACAGAAATGGTAACTGGTATTGATTTAATCAAAGCACAGCTACGTATTGCTGCGGGCATGCCATTATCTGTATCCCAAGATGAAGTACGTTTAACGGGTCATTCTATTGAATGCCGTATTAATGCTGAAGATCCGGAAAGCTTTATTCCAAGTCCAGGTCTGATCAAACGTTTCCATGCCGCAGGCGGTTATGGCGTACGTTGGGAATCACATGTATATGCGGGTTATAAAGTACCACCACACTACGACTCAATGATCGGTAAGCTAATCACTTATGGTGAAAATCGTGACGTTGCAATCTCAAGAATGCGTAACGCATTAAGTGAGATGGTGATTGATGGTATTAAAACTAATATCCCACTGCATTTAGATATTTTAAATGATGAAAACTTCCAAAATGGTGGCACTAATATCCATTATCTAGAGAAGAAATTAGCTCTAAAAGAGAAAAACGCGTAATAAGAGCTAACCTCATTAAATATCAAAAAACCCAAGCGATTTATTCGTCTTGGGTTTTTTATTATTCGCCTAAAAATAAGCTGGTATTACCTCTATGATAACCATCCTATTTATCTGCATTCCCCACCTCACATTAGTGCTTAATAGCTAAAACACGTTATAACAATAAACGAAAAACACTAAATAATAATATTAGCCTAACACCATCATCAATAAATAACTTTTAAAACAGTCACTTAAAATGACAGTGTGAATAACACCGCTCATATAGGTCATTTATCCTAATTCTGCATATAATTTTTATGCTCTATTTGCTATAGGCATTCTTTTTTCGGCCATAAAAAAAAGTACTGTGTACAAGCCCCCCGTAATCACTATACATTTTATTGTAGTTTAATATCGGTTTTAACAATGAGATAGGATATTTCATTACGTCAATAGCGTTAATTTGGGGAATATTATGAAGCTAAAATCTATACTTTCAGCGGCAATCTTTACAGGCTTATTTTCAACAGCAAGTATTGCAGGGACGATCACCTCACAGGACGACAATGTAGTCGTTGGTTACTGGCATAACTGGTGTGATGGTGGTGGTTATAAGGGGGGGAACGCCCCTTGTGTTGACCTCAGTGAAGTTAACCCACAGTACAACGTAGTCAACATTTCATTTATGAAAGTTTATGATACCGCAGAAGGTCGTATCCCAACCTTTAAGCTAGACCCGACAATAGGTATGAGTGAAGCTGAATTTATTGAACAGATCAATGCCATGAATAGTCAGGGACGCAGTGTACTACTCGCCCTTGGTGGTGCCGATGCACATATCGAGTTAACTCGTGGTGATGAAGATGCGCTCGCAGCAGAGATAATTCGTCTTACAGATCGTTATGGTTTTGATGGTCTCGATATCGACTTAGAGCAAGCTGCTATTGTGGCGAAAGATAATCAGTTTGTTATTCCGACCGCATTAAAAATGGTGAAAGAGCATTACCGTAAAACCGGTGATAATTTCATGATCACCATGGCGCCAGAATTTCCATACTTAACAGCAAATGGCGCTTATACTCCCTATCTAACCGCACTCGATGGCTATTATGATTTTATTAATCCACAATTCTATAATCAAGGTGGTGACGGCCTCTGGATTGAAGGCGTCGGTTGGATAGCACAAAATAATGATGATTTAAAAGAAGAGTTTATTTACTATATTGCTGACTCTCTTATTAACGGTACGCGTAATTTTCACAAGATTCCACATGATAAATTGGTGTTTGGACTGCCTTCAAGTAATGATGCAGCTGCCACAGGGTATGTCAAAAACCCTCAAGATTTGTATCGGGCGTTTGATCGTTTAAAAGCACAAGGGCAACCACTACGTGGCGTCATGACCTGGTCAGTAAACTGGGATATGGGAACAAATGCGGCCAACAACAGCTACAATCAGCAGTTTATTAAAGATTATGGTGATTTTATTCATAATCAATTACCGCCAGTCGTTGATATGACACCAACCTTGCTAGGTATTGTCGATACACGTATCGAGCTTAATGGTGATTTCGATCCTTTAACAGGCATTTCCGCCAAAGATTATCAGGGTAATGACATCACTAATAGTGTAGCGGTAACCGGTCATGTAGAGACTAATCAAGTCGGTGAATATCTATTAACGTACAGTGTCAGCAGTAATGACAAAACCACCAACCAAATACGTAAAGTGACAATATACGAAGTATTACCTCGCTTTGACGGTATCACAGATACCTCGATTGTTATTGGTAGTCAGTTTGATCCAATGCAAGGTGTCAGTGCCAGTCATCCAACGCAAGGAGATCTCACTGGCAATATCTTCGTCACAGGCGAAATAAATAACAATCTTGTTGGTGAATACGAGCTAACCTACACATTAACCTACGGCCAAGATAATCAGAAAACCATGACTAATAAACGTATTGTTACTGTGCTAAGCGATACGATTAATGACAGTGATTGGCAAGCCGATACCATCTATGTGGGCGGAGATAAAGTCACTCACAACGGTTCAGCATGGACAGCGCAATGGTGGACAAAAGGGGAAGAACCGGGCACTACAGGGAAATGGGGAGTGTGGCGAAAATAGAAGGTAACTAAACGCTGTCTAAATACATAACTAAAAAATAAAACCCAGTATTAGCGCAAGTTGATACTGGTTTTCTCATGATAATTATTAACTAGTTAGCATGTTACTTATCCGCTTTACCCGCCGCATTAGCAAATTTAGCCAACTGCTTATCCAACCAAAAAGGCGTTATTTCGTTATCTTCACAACGTTCTTTACGACGAATGGCATTACGTACCATCATAGTGCCTAACCAACGCACAGGTTCAGGTGGAAACCCGCCTTTTAGCCCTGTCGTTAAGCCGTTATTACTCCATTTATTATCATGACCTAGCAGCATAGATGATAAGATCTTACCGCCTATCCAAGTCTGGCCTACGCCACTACCGGAATAACCAAAACCATAATAAATATTACCTTTTTCTTCAATTTGACCGAAAAACGGCAGCCCCGTCGCCGATCGATCCGATGGGCCAGTCCAAGTAACTTCAAACTCCTCATCCACCAGCGTCGGAAATAATTTATCAAACGACTCACGCAATAACTTACTATAACGGGTAGGTTTATCGAATAAAGGTCTGACTACATTGCCATAAGAGAAATGATTACCTCCCTTACCTAACATTAATCGGCCATCTGGCGTAGTGCGGTAGTAATGCACAAAGGTACGTGAATCCAGCACCGTTTTACCGTCTACTAACCCCATTTTTTTCAACTTTTCTGGTATTGGTTTAGTGATTGCCATGTCTGAAGATACCACGACGATCTTATTTTTAAATTGTGGAAATTGCTCTAACATCCACGCATTCAATGCCATCACAGCTTTCGTTGCATAAACCGCGCCTTTCGGGGTATTAATCACGACTTTATGCTTGATATTTTTATTGCGATAGACTGACGTAATCGAATTATCATTAATATCTAACATCGGGGTGTTTTCATAAATACGTACCCCGAGTTGTTCTGCCACACGCTTCAAACCACGAACTAATTTACCCGGTTGTACACTTGCGGCAACGGGAGAGAAATGCCCTGCTTGATGTAATTCAGATCCAGCATGCTGTTGTACTTTCTGCGCTTCCCACGCCTGCCAACTGTTTAATTGATGTTTATCTAACGCCGCTAAAGTCGCCTCTAAACCACCGGTTTGCGCAGTATTAGTCGCAGTAAATAAGGTACCATCACGACGTAATTCTGCATCGATTTTATATTTCAAACAAAAGGCTTCAATTTCATCCACAGCTTGCTCTGACGCTTTGACTAATTCAACAGCCTGCGCTTCGCCATACAAACGTTGCATCGACAAATATTTGGTCGACCACGTTAACATGCAACCACCATTACGACCCGATGCCCCACTGCCACAGAGACTTTTTTCTATAATCATTACATCCAGTGTTGGTTGTTGCTGTTTTAACTGAATCGCCGTCCATAAACCTGTATAACCACCACCGACTATACACACATCGGCGACGGTATCAGCGTTAAGCGTTTGTGGTTGTACATTATTTCGGTAGTCCGCTTCTAGAGCCATTGCTTGTTGGAACCAAAAAGGTTGGAACTCAGGCTGTTTAGTCATGCTCACACTCTGTGTACTTTATTTTAATGTAACGAAAAATAGCTAACTAGAATTAGTCATAGAACTAACAACAGAACTAGCTATTAACTTTAACCATTACCAAGACGCTTCAATTACTAGCGACGAATTAGAGGCTAAAGACTACGATTATGGACGTTCGCCAGCAGCTAAACGTGCATCAATGTCTGCCACTACTTGTGGTAGCTCTGCGATGGTATCAATCAAGTAATGCGCGTTAAATGGCGTGAAACGGTCACGGGCTTTTTCACGTGATAGGTGTAACGTCGCTTCGTCAGCCGCAAGGTATTCTTCGAGTGTAAGACCCGCTTCGTTACCCGATAACAATAAACCTACCGTCCACATACCGGCATTATGACCTTCTTCAATACCCGGTGCTGAGTCATCAACCTTGATACAAGCACCAACATCAGTAACAGCCATATCAATCACATTTTTAAGTACCATGTGCGGTGCAGGACGGCCACCAGCTGGTAAATCATCAGTAGCCACAACACAATCTGGTACATAACCTTTTGCAGCAGCAACAGGGATCAATTTGTCCATCACCACACGCGGATAACCAGAGCATGAACCAATTTTAACACCTTGCTGTTTTAAGTCATTCACCACATCTAGAGCATGTGGAATTGGGTCAGCATGTTCGCCGACTTTAGCGATTTGCAATGGCATAAATGTTTCATAAATAGCATCGATATCCGCGGTGCTGATCATTGACCCAAACTGGGCTTGCCAACGTGCTGCAACGTCAGGTAATTCAGATACAGCTTTAATGTGATCCCATTTACCTAGACCCATAGGTACACGCGCTTCCGCTAAGCTAATATCAAAATCATATTGCGATTTAAATGCCGCAATAAAAATAGTTGTCGGTGCAAATGAACCGAAATCAACAATAGTGCCCGCCCAATCAAAAATAACGGATTGAACATGATTAAGTTTTACTGATTGATCTTTTACGATGTTAGACATAATAATATTTTCCAAAGTAAGTTTTGTTAATAATAGTGTTAATGACTTTACTAAAATTTGTTTGACTACAATTTATCTACTAACAATGCAGTTAAGTATGACAATATTTATCTCATGCACTTAATTCCCAATATTTGGCTATTTCCATCGCCACTAATAAGCGCTGGATATCACTTGGATGTACATCTCCAATATTACCGATACGGAAACAGTCAGCGTTCGATACCTTACCTGGGTAGATAACAAAACCTTGCTCTTTAAGACGGTTATAAAATTCTTTAAATTGGTAATCACTGTGCGTTGGAGAGTAGAATGAGGTAATAATTGGTGAGTGTAATGACGCATCTAACAAGGTATCAAAACCCAGCTTCGCCATACCTGCGACTAAGGTCATTTGGTTTTCTTGATAGCGTTGATGACGAGCAGCAATACCACCTTCTTCTTCGAGCTCTAATAACGCTTGGTAGAACGCGCGCACGGTATGGGTTGGTGACGTAAAGCGCCACTTACCGCCATTGGTTTCCATGCAATGCCATTGGTCATACAGATCCAGTGACAATGAACGTGCTAATCCTTTACATTTTTCCAGTTCCACTTGACGCGCAATAACAAAGCCAAACCCTGGTACACCTTGAATGCATTTGTTAGCAGAACTGATCAGGAAATCAATCCCCAGTTCAGCTACATCCAACGGGATGCCGCCAAAACTCGACATTGCATCTAAGATCACGATCTTACCGTATTGCTTAGCTAATTTTGTTACATCATCAATTGGATTTAGCATGCCCGTAGTTGTTTCACAATGCACAATCGCGACATGAGTAATGCTGGCATCTGCAAGTAGTTTAGCCTCAACGTCTGCGATATTTGGTTGGGCAGTTTCACCCGGCGAAATTACATCACAAGCGATATTTAAGTAATCTGAAATCTGAGTAATACGCGCACCGTAAGCACCGTTATCAACCACCAGCAGCTTGCCATGTGCTGGAATCACACTACCGATTGTCGCTTCTATCGATGCTGTACCACTGCCTTGCATCAATACACTTGTATAACCCGCTTGTTGGGTTGCTAGTTGAACAAGCTTAGTGCGGATAACTTCAACAATGTCTTTATTATATTCATCATCCCAAGTACACCAATCTTTTAGCATGGCTTCTCGTACGCTTGCAGTAGTAGAAAGTGGACCCGGTGTTAGTAATAAATATTCGTTTTTCATCTCAGCTTCCATTTGGACTATACCAGTTTGATATAAACTCTAGCAGTGGATCGCTAGCTTGGTAAATAGCCCAACAGCAGAATTCATAAAAGCTTCATATTCAGCTGGATTCTAAATAAAACGCCAAGGCCATTAATTAAAATATAAAATAGATCAATTGCTTAATTAATTAAATTGACATCAATCGGTCATATTTTTGTCACAAAATCGCTCTATCATCGTATTCAACAAATCTGGTACAGACCAGAATCAACCGTTAATAATTTTTGGAGTTACACGAATGAAACAACGTTGGATTATAGGTTCTATCGCGGCCTTAGGTGCCTTATTCACTGCACCAGTATTTGCCGCAGAAGAAGTGGTGGTTTACACTTCATTTGAAACGGATGTATTAGCGAAATACAAGGTAGCCTTTGAACAAGCGAACCCAGACATCGAGATCAAATGGGTCCGAGATTCAACCGGTATCATGACGGCAAAATTACTTGCCGAAAAAAATAACCCGCGTGCAGAAGTGATTTGGGGACTCGCAGGATCATCAATGGCACTGCTTAAAAAAGCTGGCATCCTGAAACCTTATTCACCACAAGGCGTCGAAAACCTACGTTCTAGCATGATTGATCCAGAAGCAAATAAAGCTTGGTACGGTAATGATGCTTGGTTTAATGCTATCTGCTTTAACGAATATGTGGCCAAACAATATAATCTACCAAAACCGACATCATGGGATGACCTACTCAAACCTGTTTACAAAGGTCATATCGCGATGCCAAATCCAGCGTCATCGGGCACAGGTTATATGCAAGTATCAGCATGGTTACAAACCATGGGTGAAGATAAGGGTTGGAGCTACATGACCAAGCTGAATGACAATATTGCGCATTACACCCACTCAGGATCTAAACCTTGTGTACAAGCTGGCATGGGCGAAGTCGCGATTGGGGTATCGATGGCATTACGTGGCGCGAAACTAAAAAACCAAGGCGCACCACTTGACGTGATCTTACCTGCCGGTGGTATTGGTTGGGAATCAGAAGCGGTTGGCCTCGTTAAACTATCAGCAGCAGCCAAGCGTGTTGTGGATTGGTCAATTTCAAAACAAGCTAATGAATTATATAATGAATCTTATGCATTAGTCGGCCATAAAGATGTCAGTAAAACCGTGAAAAACTACCCAAATGTACAAAAAGCGATGGTTGCGATGGACTTTAGTAAAATGGCCAATGATCGTAAAGATGTACTGCATACATGGTCAGAAAAATTCGATTCAAAATCTGAAGCAAGATAATCGTTAGTTGTGCTAATTAAGCATTAAAATTAACAAGCTAGGCGTTATTTATAACGCTTAGCTTTATCTTTTATAGCCAATTATTATCCGCATAAACAAGACTAATATTTCGTTATGAAATATTATAAATAATTGTAAATACTACTAAAAACACTCCAACTGTCATCAAACTGTCACTAATGCTGCCTACCATACTGGTATAGTCCAAATAACTTATGAGTAGCCAGATGAACACGTATCTCAACATCAATAATCTTGTTAAAAAATTCGGTGGTTTCACTGCATTAAACGATATTTCCTTGCAGATAAACCAAGGCGAGTTCATCTGTTTTTTAGGCCCATCAGGCTGTGGGAAAACCACGCTATTACGCGCTATTGCCGGGCTTGATTTAGCCACTTCAGGTTGCATTTTACAAGACGGTAAAGACACCACTTTCTTGCCGCCAGAGAAGCGCGATTTCGGCATTGTATTTCAATCATATGCACTATTCGCCAACCTAACAGTTGCCGAAAATATCAGTGTTGGTTTACACAACCAAGGTAAATCAGTGGCCGAAGCAGTGGACATTGTTAACCATTGGTTGGGGATTATTGGCTTAGCTGATTCCGCGCCCAAATACCCGAACCAACTATCAGGCGGCCAACAACAACGCGTTGCACTGGCACGTGCATTAGCGTTATCACCGGGATTATTACTGTTAGATGAGCCACTTTCGGCGTTGGATGCCCAAGTGCGTGCTCATTTACGTGATGAGATCCGTACCCTGCAACGTAAACTCGGTATTACCACGATAATGGTAACCCATGACCAAGAAGAAGCTTTAGCGATGGCAGACCGAATTGTGGTCATGAATCACGGCGTGATTGAACAAGTGGGTACCCCACAAGAAATTTACGATAAACCAGCCTCACGCTTTGTCGCTGAATTTGTCGGGAACATGAACTTCATTGCCAGCTCTGTGATCAGTGATCAGAAAATCCGTATTGCTGACACCCTACTACCAAAACCAAAAGAAACGTTAAACCGTGGTGACATGTTTGACTTAGCTGTACGTCCTGAAGACATTCAATTTAGTGACGATCCGCAAGATTTACCCATACAAGTAAAAGCAATGGAATTCCAAGGGACTTATGTGCGAGCAGAGTGCCAACTAACGGGTAATATGAATGCCCCTATGATTAAAGTTGACGTACCGATTCGAGAAGTAAGATCACTCGGTTTAATCACTGGTGAATTCCGCCGTATTCGTTATAGCGACAATTACACCCATATATTTCCACGTAAACAAAGTAACTCATCAATCAGGGTAAACACACAAGCGGTAGAGGCTTAATATGGATACGAGCATCAATAAAAAGCTGACTACGCCAAATTATATACAAAAACTCACATTAGCGTTTAGCCGAGATAGCGCCATTCTTGCCAGCATTTTAATTATCTTAACCGTGCTGATGGGCTTTTTCATTTTAGCGCCTATGTTCAGCATGTTTGCCAAAAGCGTCCAAGATATTGATGGTGATTTTATTGGTTTAGCAAATTTCACTGCATATTTTGCATCCAGTGCTATGCTCAACTCGATTGCAAATACAGTCACGGTGGGATTAGTAACAACAGCGATCGTTGGGCTATTAGCATTTAGTTATGCTTATGCATTAACCCGTAGCTGCATGCCATTTAAAACCTTATTTCAAATTATTGGCTCGGCGCCGATCTTAGCACCATCATTATTACCAGCACTGAGTTTAATTTACTTATTCGGTAATCAAGGCATTGCCAAAGAGTTACTCGGTGGAGCATCCATTTACGGTGTTGTCGGTATCACCATCGGCCTAACATTCTGGACCTTCCCTCATGCGCTAATGATTTTAACCACTGCATTACGCACTTCCGATGCCCGTTTATATGAAGCCGCAACCGTATTAAAAAATCATCCGGTCAAAACATTTTTCATGGTGACACTGCCCGCAGCAAAATACGGCGTGATTAGCACACTCATTTTAGTATTTACCTTAGTCGTGTGTGATTTTGGTGTACCCAAAGTAATTGGTGGCAGCTATAACGTACTAGCAACAGATATCTTCAAGCAAGTAGTTGGTCAGCAAAATTTTGCCATGGGTGCAGTAACCAGTGTGTTACTACTATTACCAGCAGTACTGGCTTTTGCCATTGATCGTCGCGTACAGCGTAAACAACAAAACCTATTTGATTCACGCTCTGTCGCTTACACACCCAAACCAGATAAATTGCGAGATGGTGTCTGCTTCTTATTCTGTAGTACGATAGGCTTGGCGATTATCACCATTATCGGCATGGCAATATACGCATCATTTGTCACATTCTGGCCATGGAACTTAACATTAAGCTTTAACAATTATAACTTTAGTGAAGTGAGCACCTATGGTTGGTCCCCTTACTTTAACTCATTAACGTTAGCAAGCTGGGTTGCTGTTATCGGTACGGTAATTATTTTTATTGGGGCCTACGTGATTGAAAAAGGCCGTGGTTTTGAACCAATACGTCAGCTATTACAAATGATCACCATTATTCCAATGGCGGTACCAGGTATCGTATTAGGCTTGGGTTATATTTTCTTTTTTAATGATATAAATAATCCACTTAATGGCTTGTATGCAACCATGATCTTACTGGTGGTTAATACCGTGGTACATTACTACACCGTTGGTCACATGACAGCATTAACGGCGTTAAAACAATTACCAGCAGAGATAGAAGCGATTTCAGCATCGATAAAAATGCCACAGTACAAATCATTCTTTATCATTACACTGCCAATTTGTACACCTGCGATTATGGATATTGCCGCCTATTTGTTTATCAATGCGTTGACCACCACATCAGCCGTTGTATTCTTGTATGCGACCGATACCATTCCAGCATCCGTGTCAGTATTAAATATGGATGATGCCGGACAAACAGGTTCTGCGGCAGCGATGGCAGTGATGATCTTAATCACCGCGGCGATAGCTAAAGTGATTCATTTAATTGTGGCATCGTTTATCAATAAGCGAACTCAAGCTTGGCGTCAACAGCATTAATAACAGAGGCTTTTGTGCAATATCTAAAAATTAAAGAAGAAATCCTACAACAAATCGAATCGGGATTATTAACCTCAGGACAAAAGTTAATGTCAGAACGCAAACTTGCAGAAGCGTTCCATACTACCCGCGTGACACTACGCGAAGCATTGTCTTTATTGGAATCTGAAGGTCGGGTATATCGTGAAGACCGTCGCGGCTGGTTTATTTCCCCTGAACCATTACGTTACGATCCAACCAATACCACCAATTTTCACAACCTTGCCCTTAGCCAAAAGCGTATTCCGAAAACAGAATTGCTCAGTGCCACCATGGTACCTGCCGATAAACAGATTGCGCAATTATTACAAATAGCACCACAGACTGAAGTGATCCGTATTCATCGAGTGCGTTATTTAGATGAACGCCCGGTTGTTCTCGTGACAAATTATGTATTACCTGAACGATTACCGAATTTACTCAGTCACGACCTATCAGCATCATTAACCGATATTTATCAGCAACACTACAATACGCTTTATCAATGCACTCATTATCGTATCCGTTCATCGTCATTAATTGCCGATACCGCCGCGCCTTTACGTGCGACATCAGGTTGTGCAGCCATGTATATAGAACGAGTGAACTATGATCAACATGGTCAGTTACTCGATTGTGATCTGGAGTATTGGCGCCACGATGCGGTAACGATTGAAGCACAAGCCATTCGCCAAAAATAAATATTAATAATAAACCATGTCAATGATTAGAAATAATGTAACATATCAATAAAGGTCGACTAATATAGTCGTAGAATAGCCTATGCTGTATATGTATATTTAACACTCTAAATGATAGGAACCTCATCCATGGAATATCTTGAAAAACTACTCGAGCAAGCGCCTGAGCTTGCCACTATTTACGGTACAAAAATATTGTTAGCGTTAGTCATTTTTATCGTCGGTAAATACCTTGCTGGCGTAATGAAAAAAATAACCTCAAAATTACTATTAAAACGTGATATAGATGATACGGTAGTCTCTTTTATAAGTAACATGGCATGGTCGCTAGTATTTATATTTACTATCATTGCCACCCTTAGTCAGTTTGGGGTGCAAACAGCCTCTCTGGTCGCGATTGTCGGTGCCGCGGGTTTAGCGGTAGGTCTTGCTTTGCAAGGTTCACTTTCCAACTTTGCTGCGGGTGTACTTATCGTTATCTTCCGTCCTTGTCGCATCGGTGATTACATTGAGGCTGCGGGTGTAGCAGGTACAGTTGATGAAATTACTATCTTCTCTACACGTTTAATCACACCGGATAACAAAGTTGTGATCGCACCGAATGCCGCAATCATGGATGGTACAATTACTAACTATTCTGCATTAGGTAAACGTCGTTTAGACCTTGTAGTTGGCGTGTCGTATGACGCAGACATTAAGCAAACGAAAGCGATCTTAATTGATGTTATTAAAAACAACGAATTTACCCTACAAGATCCAGATTACACAGTCGGTATCCTAGAATTAGCGGATTCATCAGTAAACTTCGCTGTACGCCCTTGGGTTAAAACTAGCGATTACTGGGGTGCTTATTTCAGCATGCAAGAAGAGCTTAAACTTGCACTTGACGCTGCTGGTATTGCGATCCCGTATCCACAATTAGACTTGCATGTACAAGGTAATCCAACACCACCAGCAAGCTAATGTTTGGTCATAGATAGTTTTTGATAGATTCTTTAGTGTAAACAAAAATGGGAGCCAAATATGGCTCCCATTTTTATTCCTATTCATCTTTGTAGCAATCGATATCACTCAGAGGTCACGACGTTCAAATAACGGCCCTTCTTTAAAGCTATACCCGCTAATATGGCTATGCGGTAAACTGCCCACCGCTTTGCCAAACTGGCGTTTATCTAAATTAATTAGATTCATGTGATCACCCGATTCAATAAACAATTGTTCCTGTTCAAACAACGTATCATCCACTAGCATATCCATACCATAAATCTGCCCGAGTGAGGGGATAGCCCCAGGTTCACAATCTTGAAATAACGTCGCTAATTCATGCTCTGCCAATAAATAATACTGCTTTCCTGTTTGCCGGTTAATCTCACCAATTAATACATGCTTGTTTGCAGGTACTACAGCCATGAGATAATCGCCGCCAATGTCACGTAAAATGACCGCTTTAGTGACTTGTGAACTGGGAACGTGTGCAGATAGTGCAGAATTAAATGAACTTGCCGTGTGACGATGCTTAACTAAACTAAAATCGATATTGTGACTAGCCAAGAACTGGCCAACTTTGGTTGCCATACTCATTTCAGCCTCCATAAAATACTCTTTCAACAAGCAAAGTATGGAAGCTAAATCGCCACAACGCGAGTTAATCACCGCATTATTTAACGAATGATATTAAACTGCACTTATTCTATATTTACGCTGTTTGTAACGCAGTAAAATAATGGCTAATAGTGCATAGACAAACCCTTGGATTAACAATTGAGTTTGAAAGTGCCTTACCATCTCAAAATTGGCGCCCATTTGATTTAATTGCAACAAACCTTGGATAGCGGCGGTACTTGGGAATAATTGCGATACTGCAACGAGCCAAGTTGGAATTTCACTCACAGGCCAAACAAAACCACTACTGAACAATACTGGCATTGAGCTAAATAAGATAACCTGCGTCGCCGTTTCAGCTTGGTTATACAATTGCCCTAAGGCTACCCCAAGACACACAACGGCCAACAAGAAAGGGACCAGTAGCTTAAGGATATCCCATGCTGCCGCCAGGCGGTTAACACCATAAATATCCAATGCCAAACCAAAGTAATACAAACTAAATACCAGATACAAGCTGAGGAACACACAGCTGCGTGCTAGTAACAATAATGTCGGTGACGCGGTTAACCAATAGCCTTGTTCTTTCGCCCTTGAACGTTCGTTTTGGCTGCCAGATAAGATACCACTGCCAATTAATAACGTTTGCTGCAAGATCAGAATAAACACCGCTGGCACCACATAATCCAAATAACCATTTACCTGATTAAACACAGGTTGTAGATTTAACGAAGCGGGCTGCCACTGTTGCTTGGCTAACAAGATATTTTCTTTATCAACCGTTAATCTCACCACTTTAATCTGCGCTGATAATGTTCCGCCCGCTTTCAGGATCCCCGATGCGATGGTCGAATACGTCATAAAGTAAGTAGCATCACCACCTAGCGATAAGGTGACCGCTTTTTTCATCAATAAATCACGGCGGAAATGTTCAGGAATAATTAAGAACCCTTTAATTCCCCCTTGCTCAATTAACGCTTCAGCATCCCTGACAGAATCAACTTGACCAGTAATACGGGTATCAGGACTGGCATTAACCATGCGTATTAATTCGCGACTCATCGAACTGCGATCATAATCAATAACCACTATTTCAGCATTTCTTGATACTTGCTGAGAATACGGTAACGGATACAAGATCGAGTACATAATAATGCCACCAAATATAGTCAACAAAATACTACGGTCGGCAAAAATACTTTTTATTTCGAGTACAACAAGTGCCAAGAATTTATTCATCTTCATGCCCCATTGCTGGTTTGTTTTCATTATTCAAAACGGCGAGATCACGATGACGCTTAATACGAAATATTGCCACGACGAGTGTCAATACAAAGAAGCCTAATGACGTGAGTTGCGGTAACAAGGTCATAAAGTCTTGCCCGTAATTAACCTGCCCTATTTGCAACTGCATATAATGTGTAATCGGTAATAACGAACGCCATATTTGTGCTAACTGCGGCATACTTTCGGCTGGAAATGTCACCCCCATAAATGCAAATGCAGGCGCAGAATAGGCCGCGCCCATACTAATTGCTTGAGTCAAGTTCATAGTTAATGTAAAGATAAATAATGCTATCGCTTGCCCCGCTAATACCCCTGCGACCAGAATTAACAATAAATACCCCCAATTACCGTGCATGGGTAAACTTAAATAACCGTAAAAGAAACTTAAAAATAATAAACCATGGACAACAGAAAGTAAGGTATAGGGTAATAACTTGCCAATCACAGCACTAACGACGGCACCATCCGCACGCTGAAACCAGTTATTTTGGGTATTGTTTTTATATTCCAAGCCAAATGCCAACAGCACCGACACCAAAATAAAGATTTGCCATAATGCAGGAACCGCGGCTGTGACTAAGAAAGGTACATAGTTAGTTGACGTATTATAAAGTGGGTTAACTTGCGTTGAGATCGGCGCAACGGCCCCTTTAATCACAGCGAGGTTCCCCCCACTTGCCAACGTTTTAACTGCATCAATTTGTGCCGTAAACGTAGCAAAGGTCTTCGCCATATTCGACGATACCAGCTTACCAATTAATACATACTGCGCATTGTAGAAAGTACTGACTTCCGGAGTCATCGCGAGATAAATTTGCTTTTCAAACTCACGCGGAATGTGCACAACTGCATACACCTCACCACGCTGCATTAATGCTTTACCTTCGGCAATATTTGTCAATTGAGCTGTCACAGCAAGCGAAGGACTGCCATCAATATAACGCACCAAACTGCGTGACAATCGGCTGTGGTCTTGATCAACAACCGCGACCGCAAGATCACGTGGAATACCCTGTGAAAAAATAGCATACACCAACAACATGCAAGCAATTGGTAACCAAGTCACCAGTGATAGTTGCCATTTCGATGCCAATATAAGCTGGTTTTCCCGCTGCCAAACCGCTTTGACCTGAGTAATAAATAAACTCATCATCAAACCGACTTACTGCGCAGTCGCTGACGGAGCCAGCTCAACTAATACACTCATACCGACACGTAGATCAGCAATAGGCTTAACAGGTCTTGCTTCAATTTCAAAAGTACGTAAATCGAACCCTTTCGCACTGTCTGTCGAGCGCCACGTCGCATAATCCCCCATCACTGCAATATGAGATATTTGGTATTGGTATGTCCCCTCACCTAATGCAGGAATTCGCGCCGTTAATAACGTGCCTTTTTTCAACCGTGGTAATAAATCCTCACGAATATTAAATACCGCCCAGCTATCGTTAATATCAACAATACTCACCACAGGAAAACCAGTCGGTGCAAGCTCACCCTCTTTTAATAATATCTGTACCACTTCACCATCACGCTGTGCGTATTGTTTAGTATCTTTAGTGTAAGACTCGACTTCAGCAACCACACCTTCCGCCATACGCTCTTGTTCGATAGCCGCTTGTTTGGTTTCTTTACGCGCCCCTTCTTTAGCCATTTGATAACCTTGATAGGCGGCATTTTGAGTATATTTAGCTGCTTGCCACTTGGTGTAGACTTCATCGCGTTTTTGCTCAGGCAATACCCCGTCTTTATAAAGATTATCAACTCGCTGATAGGTTTTTTCCATCAACTCCGCTGCCGCTTGAGCTTTTTTCCACTGATCGTTAGCCGCAATAATTTGCTGTTCACGAGCACCTGATTCAGCTTGCTTACGCATCGCACTTGCCGCTGAACGACCCGCTTTAGCTTGCGCTAACTTCGCTTCTAATTCAGGACTCGCCAATGAAAAAATTAATTGCCCTTGGCTAACCAGTTCGCCTTTTTTTACATCGACCGAGGCAATACGCCCAGGGATCTTAGACGATATATTGTATTGCTCGGCTTCTATTTGACCTTGTAGCAATATATTTTTCGGCTCGTAAGCACTATTAAATTCAAATGCCAGCCAACCGATGACAGCTAGTGCGACTACAGCAATGATGCCTGTTTTAACGTTACTCATTTATTTAACCTCGATACCATTGATTTGTAGATAGTCCATAAAGCGATCGATATCGCCGCTAACAGATAGTAATTGTGCAAGTGATTTAACATAGTTATAGCTTGCAGACAGACGCTGAACACGAATACTCGTTGCATATAACTGTGCATCCGCCATTTCCAGTGATGTTGATAGACCTTGGCTAAATGCCTTTTGGCGCAGCACCACAGTTTCTTCTGATAACGCTAGGCTCGATGCCAAAGAATTATACTCTTCTAACGCTTGGCTCATTTCGGCATAGGTTTTTTCCACTAGAATGGATAAATCTTGCTGCATTTGCATTTGTAATAAGTTCACCCGACGTACTGAACTTTTTGCTGCAACGACTTCTTGCGAAGTACCTGAACGCTCTATAATAGGAATACGAACACCAACGCCGACCATCCATTCAGGTACCGATTGGCCCATAACAGAATCATCGGAATATAAATTATAATTACCGTACAGCATCACTTCTGGTAAATGCTTAGCGGAAGCCATTTCAACCATGCCTTTCGCTTGTTCTCGTTTGGCATTTAAGATCGCAATACCAGGATGGTCTGTTAATGTTTTGCTTAAGTACGGCGTAACAGAAGTAATACTATTATTCACAAATAACGGCGTGGTTGGTAATACCGAATCTTGCTGTTTTAACATCTTGGTTAACGCAAGTTTGGCAATTTCATAATCACGTAGCGATTTTTGCGCTTCAATTTGCGCTTTGTCTAACGAGACTTGCGCCATTAGTCGTTCAACTTTGGCTATTTGGCCTTGCTGTTCTAATTTGATCGCGTGATTAAGGTGATCGGCTAAAGCATCCACCGCATCGAGACGAACTTGATACACTTGCTCAGATAACACCACCCCAAAATAATACTGCACCAATTGCGTAAATGTCGCACGCGTCGCTAAATCATAATTACTTTCCGCTTCACTCACTTGTGCTTCACGAATATCTTGTGCCGCGGTAATTCGACCGCCAGTATAAATCGGCAATACTGCATTCAATGAAGAATGAGCAACATTTTGATTCGTTAGGGGGATACTATTAGGGATCATACTCGCGTAAGCGGCTAAAGGAGTTGCATTTAATTTAGCCTTAACCTCAGATATATCGACTTCTATCGGTTTATTTAAATGAGTATATGAGCCCGTAATATCAACATTCGGCAAATAGAGCGACTTAGCCGCACTCTGTAATGCTTCAGAGTGCTTCACTTCTTCTTTTTTTGCTTGCAATGCATCATTTTTCTGTACCACTTGATACCAAGCTTCAGAAAAATCGATAGCAGCTGCTTGTACATTACAACTCAATGCAATGGCAGAAATAACGCCATAAAAGACTGTTTTCATACTTTATTCCTAAAATCACGCCGTTGTGGCATAGCCCGCCAATATCACTTAATTAACTAATCCATTAATATCAAACAATTAGATGACGATGGGTAATATTTTTAATAACTGTACACACGGTCACGTTTATACAACAACAACTAAGAGTAGAGTTTATACTCTAAAAGTAGAAGACGAAAGATAACGATGAATAACCAAAAACGAATGATAACGCATAAATTTGTTGATAACTATGTCAGTGTTAGACTAATTTTAATAACTCTTAGCCCATAAGCGCACAGGTGCAGATGTTAATGCGTCATAGTTGGGTCTATAAAAAAACGTAAAATTGCATTTAATTATCATATTCCGATGGTGTCTTATGACTTAGGTGCGTACAATTATGCCCACGAAATAACTGAGAGAAAATCGATGCCTTGGATCCAATTAAAAATTAATGCTAACGAAGAAACAGCTGAGAAGATAAGCAACATGCTATCTGGCGCAGGAGCAAGTGCTGTCACATTCATGGACTCACAAAATACACCAATCTTTGAACCACTGCCGGGTGAAACACTGCTTTGGGGTGATACAGATGTAACAGGTTTGTTTGATGCAGATAAAGACATGCAGCCAATCCTCGCTTTCTTAGCAAAAACCAAGGTATTAGGTCCAAATTTCCGCTATAAATTAGAATTATTAGAAGATAAAGATTGGGAACGCGAATGGATGGAAAACTTTCATCCAATGCAGTTTGGTGAGCGTCTATGGATCTGCCCAAGCTGGCGCCCAGTGCCAGATGAAAATGCCGTTAACGTCATGCTTGATCCAGGTTTAGCATTTGGTACTGGTACCCACCCGACTACCGCCTTATGCCTAACATGGTTAGATGGCCAAGATTTAGCTGGTAAAACCGTTGTCGATTTCGGTTGTGGCTCTGGTATCTTAGCAATCGCAGCACTTAAGCTCGGCGCAAAGCGTGTAATAGGGGTAGATATCGACCCACAAGCTATCTTAGCAAGTCGTGATAACGCTGAACGTAATGGCGTTGCAGACCAAATTGAATTATATTTACCTGCTGATCAACCTGAAGGTATCAAAGCTGATATCGTGGTTGCAAATATCCTTGCAGCACCACTACGCGAATTATCAGGGCTTATCGTCAGCTTCTTAAAACCTGGTGGTAAACTGGCATTATCGGGTATATTGGATCACCAAGCAGCAGAATTGAACGAAATTTATCGTCAGCACTGCATCATGGATGAACCAACATTATCTGATGAGTGGGCACGCTTAAACGGCCAAATAAAATAGTATTAGCCATGCCGTTTATTCTACATAAGCAAATTTAAAAACGAGGCTTGTGTAGATAAAATAAACAGTAAGTACGTAAAAAACGTGCGAACAGTAATTAATCAGGCTAAAATGCAAGCTATCTTAATTTTCCGTTCAACCTATGTGAAAATTGAATAATAAGTAATTTAGCTCGATTATCTGTTGTTATAATTTGATTTTGAGGTGTTTTTTTTACTGTTTAATGATTTTAACTAAAAAAATATTCAATAGTCTAATTATTAACCTTTTAACTCGGGTGAAAAATGCGTAACATACGCCGCCTTAGAGCAAATGAGCCGCAACAGATGAAAATAGGTCCTTATCTTCTGGATAACCAACTATTCTTGGCTCCAATGGCTGGTGTTACTGATCGTCCCTTCCGTCAACTTTGTCGTGAATTGGGCGTTGGTATGGCCGTGTCAGAGATGTTATCGAGTAACCCTCGAGTTTGGTCTTCAGAAAAATCGCAACAGCGTATGGATCATGCTGGCGAAACCGGGATCCGTTCTGTGCAAATCGCAGGTGCAGATCCAGCGTTGATGGCAGCAGCCGCGCAGCATAATGTAAAAAATGGTGCGCAGATCATTGATATCAACATGGGTTGTCCTGCGAAGAAAGTGAATAAAAAAATGGCTGGGTCTGCATTAATGCAACACCCAGAGCAAGTGAAACTGATCTTAGACGCAGTAACGAATGCGGTTGATGTACCAGTAACACTAAAAATACGTACAGGTTGGGATCCTGAAAATCGCAACGGTACACAGATAGCTAAAATCGCCGAGCAAGCTGGAATTCAAGCCCTCGCGGTTCATGGTCGTACTCGCGCTTGTCTGTACAAGGGCAATGCAGAATACGACACTATAAAAGCGATTAAAGCTAGCATTAGCATTCCTGTGATCGCAAATGGTGATATCGATAGCCCAGAAAAAGCTAAACAGGTACTTGAGTACACGGGTGTTGACGGTCTGATGATCGGACGTCCAGCTCAAGGTAATCCTTGGATTTTTCGGGAAATAAATCACTATCTTAAAACAGGTGAAAAATTACCCGTGCCAACTGCTGACGAAGTTCGCCGAGTCATTTTGCAACATGTCGAAAACCTACACCAGTTTTACGGTGAGTTTAAGGGGGTTCGATTTGCGCGCAAACACGTCGGTTGGTACATACAACACCAGACTAATGGTGTTGAGTTTCGTAAAAGCTTTAATGCATTGGAGAGTTCTACCGAACAACACCTTGCATTAATGAAATATTTTGATGATTTAAGCTAACGAGAAGAGCAATATATGTTTGAACAAAATCTGGCTCCTAGTGCCCTAACAACTACTGCAACCGTGCAACAAGCTGAGCAAATTGTACAGAAACCATTACGTGATTCTGTCCAACAAGCACTACGAAATTACCTTGCACAATTAAATGGCCAAGACGTAGAAAACCTTTATGACTTGGTATTAGCAGAAGTTGAAGCGCCAATGCTAGATATCATTATGCAGTATACTCGCGGTAACCAAACCCGCGCAGCTGTGATGATGGGCATCAACCGTGGTACTCTTCGGAAGAAACTAAAACGTTACGGTATGAACTAAGCGTCATTGTCATAACGTAGTGTAATAAAAAGCCAGCCCTGATTTATCAGGGCTGGCTTTTTTTATACACAAAATAAGATGTGGCATATAATGAATAAATTATATTTCCGGCGTTAATACTTGATATACATAATCTGGTAATGCCGTACTCAACTTAGTCGCTAATCGTTGTTCTAATAATTGCTTACTTTGTGCTGAGATCTTAAATGGCCAACGTTTATTACTAATACTGCGGTTGCCATCCATCACATTCAATACAATGTTTCCACGTAGCCAGTACCACGCCTGACGTTGCTCTACAGCGCCTTTATCAAGTGTTAATACTAATTTGTATTGGCTATCATCTTTTAGCTGTACGCCAACCTCTGATGCCCCTCCTTGCAAAGATAATAATGCTTGATCATCTGTGGCCGACGTTGAAAATGATAAAGCAGCTAAACGGCTTTTAATCATCTGCGTTAAGGTTTCTACCGAATATTCAACATTGATATCATTCCCCGTCACAACACGTAAATTATTATTATCATTTAAGCGTGTGATTTGACGCTGACGCGCAGTTTCTAATGAACTAAGGGCAATCAAAGGGTTCGGTGCTTGCTGCTCTGCATATTTCACTGCCGCGCTTGTTTGCTCATCTGCTGCACGTATTGACTGCATAAATAATGCCGCAGCTGGTGCTTTCTTCATGACAGCGAGACTAGACTGTTGACCACTAATCGGATCCTGCCAGCGCTCGACAATACGGGTGCCTTGCAGTACTTGCTGCGCTTGCGTATTTACAAAACGAGATAAGGTTTGCTTATTATCGACCTGACGAATAGTACTGCCACTAGCATTACTTTGGCTGATACTTGCTTCGCTAAAATCAATACTTTCATCAGCAATCGATACTTCAAAAATTTTAGCTAAATTAGCTAATGCACGATTATCTGCCACACTGGCCGATTTCGCTTGACCAGACGCGGTTAAATAAACGTTAGCAGGATAGTTAATATCTGCGCCATCTAACCAAGTTGGACGTTCAGGGGTACTACTACTACACGCACTCATCAAGATTGCAGCAGCAGAAATTAAACTAGTAGAAAAGAATTTATTTATCATATGTTCGAGTCCTGTAACAAGCCGTTACTGAACGCTAGCCCACATTAAATACAGGACCAGCAATTCATGAATAACTAAGGTGATAAGGTGTAGTATGCCTTTTTAGCGGCACTTGAATAAAATAGTAAAACAGTTTTACCCGGCTTCAATACCAAAGGCTTCGCACCAACAACAACCGGAACATCGGTAATATTCGTCATTGCTACCGTCTCTGAACTCGGGTCATCCATACTAACAAGGTTATCTTTATCATCAGCAAGTGTTGTATTTGACTGCGGTAAACTAAACCCGTTGTCAGATTCTGCGGCACTATTGGCAACCTTATCGGTAATACTTGCGGTTGCATTAACTAATACAGGTATAACGGGCGCAATATCAGTAACAGATAAACCTTGAGTCAGGCTCGGTTGTTGTAAATAATAAGTGCCTGGTTCCAATGCTAAACGTTGTACTTGAATACTCGCCGGTAACATATTCCAGCTACGTACATCAGCCATTTCACTGACCATGCTAGTAATATTCAATAACAAGGTCGCTAATCCATCGTCGTCATTTTTCTTCACTTCATGTAATGCAGTTTGTTTAATAATAACCCGTGCTAATGCTGCCGCATATATATCAGCAGATTCAGCATCAAGATCGGCACGTGCTAATAAGTTTACATCATCAAATATTTCAGTTTCGGCCGTTTTACCAAGTACGCTAAAATGCCAAGGTACAGGCTTAACATAATGATTGTCATAATAAGGTAATGCCAAAGAAATGTTATAGCCCAGATTTGGTGCATAAACACTTAAATAACGTTGTTGCTTCGCTGATACAACACCGCCCCAATACACTAAAACCAACTGGCTTTTATTGCGAACAGGCGACTTCACATCATGGCCAAATTTTTTCACATATTTAGCATGTTCAGATTTGAGCTCTAATTGCTTTGACGCAAGCAGTAAGCTGTCTTGCAATACAAGTGGTATCGTAATCTTACTGGTTTGCATTACTTGGTAGGCTTGGCGATAACTGATCATGGCATTATCGGTTTCACCGCCAAGTTCATACACCAAACCACCCAAATAATAGCTACTTGATACGAGTCCTGATAATCCATTTTCAGGTAAGCTTTTGGCTAATTCTTGCATCTGCAATACTTCAACCCGCGCACCATCAAGATCATCTTCCATCAAGTAAGATAAGATCAATAACTGCTGTAATAACATGCGTTCGCTGGCTGTGCTGGTATAACTACGTAATGTTTCATTGACCGTTACAGCACCAATATTTTCGCTAATACTTAACGCTTGCAACTGATTTATCTCAGTTTTAGCGGCTTGCAATTCACGAATACCCCCCGCAAAATCACCATTTACAGCACGTAATAAGCCTAATGTCAGTTTATATTGGGCCAAGTCACGCTCGGGGTACTCCCGTTGCGCTACCTCGGTCAACACCTGGCTGGCATTACCATTATCTAGCGTTTGTGCCAAATCATTAAGTTGATGCTGCTGCAACGAGCAGCCTTGCAACAAGCTAAATGCGATAATCGCGAGATAACGCCGCGAACGTAAGAATGTTAATACAGCTTTCATTACGACCTATTAATAACGTAGTTTACCGTTAGACACGAGTTTCTTCAGTTTCTTCTGACCAACCCATACTTTACGGTTATCCGCTAGGCTGATTAGGCTTAAATCAACTTGGTAATAACGTACTTGGTCGCTAGATGCAGTATCAATGATGGTGTTGATCTGACCTTTTAGAATAAAGTCTGCACCTTTCTCTTGGCCTGCTGCATTACGTGTTGATTCAGACGCATTTAAATCTTGGTCAATACGTTCTTCACGGATCTCGCTACGTTCATCACTTGATGCAACAAACTCAACACGACCACTGTTAATTAACTCACGTTCCATTTCATTAACAAATGTTTTGGTATTAATATGTTCATGGCTTAAATTACGCACTGTACCCACGATCACAGCAGGTGCTTTACCTGTTTTTGCCGCGAAGTTGCTATACCAAGGACGCGCAAGCGCATCACTGATCATTTCCTGCGCTACCATCTGTGAATCAGTATCATTCCAAGCACCACTTAGATCCACAGTTTGACCCGCATCAATACGCTCTACAGAGGTACTACAGCCGGCTAATAATGTCGAGACTAAGATCGAGCCTAATACTAATTTGAATAACTTATTCATTGCTATTTTCCTTTCCAATTTGACGAACTACTATTAATAACTTAATAAATACGCTTACTGTTTTGGTGCTAATGCAGCAGCACGCTTAATTGCCGCTTCAAGATCAGACAAGTCTAATTCTGCAAAGGCATATATATCGCCATTATCAGGGTTCTTCCAACGACCAATAATTTTCACGCCATTCAGTGCTAATTTCGTTTTAGCTTTAATTTCGCGCTCAACATTTGCGCTTACTTCACCATTGGCCGCAGCAGTATAATCAGCCTGCATCGCATCAACAGATGTCGCTAGGATACGCGCTATTTCGGCACGTGCACGATTATCTGCAACAGATTTTTGTAAAGATTCGTCAGCAATGCCATTTGACATTCCTACACCGTGTAATAAACGGCCAGAATCATTTTCAACTGCTTGTGTTCCGATATTAACCCAATCAGGTGCGCCACTAACACCTAAGTCGCTGTCAATGCTAGTTTGACTAGAACATGCTGATAATAAAGCCATTATTCCGGCCGCGACAGTAACTTTCAATGCTGCTATTTTCATGATTAACTTATCCTTAAAAAGTGTTTAGATAATATATCGTATTATAATTTAAAATAATATTTAACCAAATACGCTCGCGCACCCAATACGCAGATATAAAAAAACCAGACTACCTACCGATAGTCTGGTTTATGTTGTTCAGATTTACCGATATCGGTAAGTATGACAACTAAAAAATCAAATAGTTATGACTTATATCGCATCCATTTGATCTAATGGCCAACGAGGACGAGCAGTGATCTCTAAACTGTCATCACCACCGTGACGTAGACGCTGTAAACCGGCATACGCGATCATCGCGCCATTATCAGTACAAAACTCAATACGTGGATAAAATACTTCACCGTTTTGCTTATCCATCATTTCAGCTAATTTTATGCGTAAATATTTATTGGCACTTACACCACCAGCAACAACCAGACGTCTAATCCCGGTTTCTTTAATTGCCCGTCTTAACTTAATCGAAATGGTATCTACAACCGCTTCTTGGAATGCAAACGCAATATCTGCACGGGTTTGTTCATCGACACCGTCAGCACCCGCTTCTTCTGCTAACTTCTTTTCTTTAGCAATCGTATTCGCCGCAAATGTTTTTAACCCCGAGAAACTAAAGTCTAAACCAGGGCGATCAGTCATTGGACGTGGAAACTTGTAACGTCCAGCAACACCATTATCTGCTAACGCTGATAATCTTGGGCCACCAGGATAATCTAAACCCAGCAACTTAGCTGTTTTATCAAATGCTTCACCGGCAGCGTCATCAACTGATTCACCCAGTAATTCATATTGACCAATGCCATCAACACGTACGATCTGAGTATGACCACCCGACACTAGCATCGCTAAGAAAGGAAAATCAGGGGTTTGCTCTTCGAGCATTGGCGCTAACATATGACCTTCCATATGATTAATACCTAATGCCGGAATATCCCACGCATAAGCGATACTACGACCAACTGTCGCCCCCACCATTAATGCACCAACCAGTCCTGGCCCAGTTGTATAGGCAATGCCGTCAATATCATCTTTAGTACAGCCCGCTTCTGCTAATGCGGCTTTAATCAGTGGAATAATTTTACGCACATGATCACGTGACGCTAATTCCGGAACCACACCGCCATAATCAGCATGCAGTTTTACTTGGCTATAAAGTTGATGAGCCATTAGCCCTTGTTCATCACAATAAATTGCAATGCCGGTCTCATCACATGATGTTTCTATTCCTATTACGCGCATTTTATTCATTCACCTTATGTATGACTGCACAATAGTACCTGCGCTATACTTATTTCTCCAGCGCCAAATTATTGCGCTTTACATTTAATCATGTTCTAGAGTACAATTCGGCACCATTTTTATAGAATTGCTATAAAAATTTTTTTAGGTTCCAGATAACTTGGAACCATTAAATCCTTAAGGTTGGAAGAAAACATGCCAGTAATTAAAGTACGTGAAAACGAACCGTTTGACGTTGCACTACGTCGTTTCAAACGCTCTTGCGAAAAAGCAGGTATCTTGTCTGAAGTACGTCGTCGTGAGCATTACGAAAAACCTACTACAGTTCGTAAACGTGCTAAAGCAGCAGCTTCTAAGCGTCTAGCTAAGAAATTGTCTCGTGAAAATGCACGTCGCGTACGTCTATACTAATCTCTATTAGTATAACTACTGTATGCATTTTAGGCTTATCTTATTGAGCAAGTTTCTAACTTAATCAGCTGAAGATAACGCCTATAAACAAGCCGTGAACTCCTAGAGTCACGGCTTGTTTGCTTTCAACGCTCATAAAATTTATTATCCTAGTCTTATAACGATCACAGTACATAACTGATTTATTCACAATAATAAGTCACATATTTACTGTAATTGTAATTGTTACTGTAATTGCTATTATCAATCACCTTCATACTCATTAATTAGGTACATATGGCCGGTAGAATACCTCGCGACTTTATCGATGGCTTGATAGGTCGAGCAGATATCGTAGATATCGTCGAAAAACGCGTAAAGCTTAAAAAAGCAGGTAAAAACTACCATGCTTGCTGCCCGTTCCATAATGAGAAAAGCCCTTCTTTTACTGTCAGCCAAGATAAACAGTTCTACCATTGCTTTGGCTGTGGTGCGCACGGTAACGCCATTGGTTTTTTAATGGAATACGACAACCTTGAGTTTGTCGACGCCATTGAAGATTTAGCGGGCTTTTACGGTGTAACAGTGCCGAGAGAAGAAGGTGGTAATAATAACGGTCCGACAGCACCCGAGCGTAAAGATTATTACCAGCTATTAGAAAGTGTCACTCGTTTCTATCAGTACCAGTTAAAAGAACACCCAAATAAACGCGTCGTTAATGACTATTTGAAGCAGCGCGGATTGTCTGCCGAGGTCATTAAAAAATACGCTATTGGTTATGCAGCCCCTGGTTGGGATAATGTATTAAAACGCTTTGGCCGTGATAAACACACCGAAGAACAGTTACTCACCACCGGCGTATTAATCGAAAACGAAGGCCAGTCACGTCGCTACGATCGTTTTCGTGAACGCGTCATGTTCCCGATCCGTGACAAACGTGGTCGTGTAATTGGCTATGGTGGCCGTGTATTGGGTGATGAAAAACCAAAATACCTCAACTCACCAGAAACGCCGATCTTCCATAAAGGTAAAGAGCTTTATGGGCTATATGAAGTACGCCAGGCTTATAAAGAGATCCCACAAATTGTCGTGGTTGAAGGTTATATGGACGTGGTGGCATTGGCTCAGTTTGGAATTGATTATGCAGTCGCGTCACTGGGCACATCGACATCTGGTGATCACATGCAGACCTTGTTCCGCAATACCAATGAAGTGATCTGTTGTTACGATGGCGATAAAGCCGGTCGTGCTGCTGCATGGCGTGCGCTCGAAAATGCCTTACCGCAATTACGTGATGGTAAAGATCTCAAATTTGTATTTTTACCCGATGGTGAAGACCCAGATTCATTGGTTCGTAACCAAGGTAAAGATGCACTTGAGCAACTTTTTAAAGACGCACAGACCTTGCCAGACTTTTTATTCAGTCGCTTAAGCCAAGATATCGATACTCATACCGATGTAGGACGCAGTAAATTAGCCAGCCAAGCCAAACCGCTGATTGAAAAAATGCCTGATGGTTTCTACCGTGGTATTGTATTAAAAAAATTGGCCCGTTTCTTAGCTTGGGATGAAGCTAAGTTAAATAAACTATTTACGACGGTCGCTGTCACAAAACCAAGTAAAAAAGCGCTCCAAATAACACCGATACGCCGTGCGATTGGTTTATTATTACAAAATCCCCAGATCGGTTTTAACTTACCGATATTCGATGATTTAAAACAATTAAAATTACCCGGTATTAATATTTTATTAAAATTATTAGCACAAACAAACAGTAGCGATCAGATCAGCACCGCACAATTATTAGAATATTGGCGCGATACACCGGAGCAGAAAGCACTAATAAAACTAGCTGTTTGGGATCATGGCGCAGATGAAGCGGTCGAAGCAGAGTTTTTCGATACTTTATTTGTTCTTTCAACACAAGTCATCGAACAACGTTTCAGTGAACTACAATTGAAATTAGCGCAAGGTGGATTGACTAAAGCTGAGCGTTTGGAATATAAAAGTATTCTCGATGAATTAAAATCATCATGATGCTTGAAATATGATCCATTAAACCCCATTTAATGAACTAACAAAAAAGAGTCGAATTAAATCGATTTATAACACTGAGTTAAAAGCTTTCGCCTAATATAACGTGATAAAAGTTAAAATTACGCGCATTTTGACCACATAATTATACCAACAAGTAGAAAAAAGCACCGTTTAGCACTATACTGCTTTGTTTGCGCAGTGCTTTTGCGTCTGTATCTTTGAACCACGTCACCGGAGTGGAAGTATTCTATGGAATCCCCTCAATCACAATTAAAACTTCTTGTAGCTAAAGGTAAAGAACAAGGTTACCTAACATATGCAGAAGTAAATGATCATTTACCACAAGATATTGTGGACTCAGATCAGGTTGAAGATATTATTCAAATGATCAATGACATGGGTATTCAAGTGCTAGAAACAGCACCTGATGCAGATGATTTGTTGATGGCAGAAAATACAACGGCACCAGATGACGATGCCGCAGAAGCTGCAGCCGCAGCGCTTGCTTCTGTAGAATCTGAAATTGGCCGAACTACCGATCCTGTACGTATGTACATGCGTGAGATGGGTACCGTTGAATTATTGACTCGTGAAGGCGAGATCAAAATTGCCAAACGAATTGAAGAAGGTATCTATGCGGTACAAACTGCCGTTGCAGAATACCCTGAAGCAATTAACTCGTTATTAGCTGAATATGACAAGTTCCTTGCTGAAGAAACACGTTTAAGTGACATCATCACTGGTTTCATCGATCCAAATGCAGACGATGTAGCACCAACAGCAACACATATCGGTTCAGAAGTTCCAACCAAAGAAACTGACTCTGATAATGCTGACGATGATGACGAAGAAGAGGAAGAAGGCAACAAAGGCCCAGATCCTGAAGAAGCAGCTGAGAAATTTGCCGAATTACGCAAATACCATACTGCATTACTGAAAGGCATTAAAGAAGACGGTTTAGAACACCCGAAAACACGTCTTCACGTTGAAATGCTAAGTGAAGTATTCCGTACTTTCCGTCTGATCCCAAAACAGTTTGATCGCATTGTAAATAGCATGCGTGACATGATGGATCACGTACGCGTTCAAGAACGTCTTGTGATCAAGATGTGTGTTGAACAATGCAAAATGCCAAAAGCAGCATTCGTTGAAGCATTTGCTGGCCACGAAACTGACATAGCTTGGTTTGAAAAAGCACAACAATCAGCGGCACCTTATGCGCAAGCATTACAACGCATCGACTTTGACGTACGCCGTTGCATTAACAAATTAAAATTAGTAGAAAGTACTACAGGTCTGTCTATTTCACAGATCAAAAACATCAACCGTCGTATGAGTATTGGTGAAGCAAAAGCCCGCCGTGCGAAAAAAGAAATGGTTGAAGCGAACTTACGTCTAGTAATTTCAATTGCAAAAAAATACACCAACCGTGGTCTACAGTTCCTCGATTTAATCCAGGAAGGTAACATCGGTCTGATGAAAGCCGTAGATAAGTTTGAATACCGTCGTGGTTACAAATTCTCGACTTACGCTACATGGTGGATCCGTCAGGCAATCACACGTTCTATTGCTGACCAAGCGCGTACAATCCGTATTCCAGTGCATATGATTGAAACAATCAATAAACTGAATCGTATTTCGCGTCAAATGCTGCAAGAGATGGGCCGTGAAGCAACGCCAGAAGAATTGGCTGAGCGCATGATGATGCCAGAAGATCGTATTCGTAAAGTATTGAAGATTGCTAAAGAGCCAATCTCAATGGAAACGCCAATCGGTGATGATGAAGATTCTCACTTAGGTGATTTCATTGAAGATACAACGCTCTCTTTACCAGTTGACGCTGCAACAAAAGATAGCCTTAAAGGCGCGACAGACGACGTACTAGCAGGCCTAACAGCCCGTGAAGCTAAAGTACTGCGTATGCGTTTTGGTATCGATATGAATACAGACCACACACTTGAAGAAGTGGGTAAACAGTTCGATGTAACGCGTGAGCGTATTCGTCAAATTGAAGCAAAGGCATTACGTAAATTACGTCATCCTAGTCGTAGCGAACAGCTTCGTAGCTTCTTAGATGAATAATTGAGCAGTTAGCGGGTTTCTTGTCTAAGTTATTGAATATAGCCTAGACACGCAGAAAGTATACTTATATACTTTCTGCATCTTAAGACGTCATAAAGAACGTTCGAGAGATCAGGGCCCTTAGCTCAGTTGGTTAGAGCATCCGACTCATAATCGGCAGGTCCG
>NZ_FPLG01000138.1:0-1265 GCF_900120065.1 Moritella viscosa | reverse complement strand
ACTGCCGAATAGGCAGCTTAAAGGACTGGCTATCATGCCAGTTCTTCTCTTTCCCCTGCAATGCGACTTTCTTAACTTGATTAAACATAAAATCTAACGTTTTATGATCGGTAAAAGCTTGTAGTACCTGTTGGCGAAATTCTTGTTCGGTCATATTTTCTTTGGCGCACACAAACGCCCAAGGCAGCACAATTGCATCTTTGATCAAATCCGCAATATCAAATACCAATGCACCACGGCGAGTTTTGCCATGCATCACTGCAAAACCATGAGGAATACCTAATACCCACAGCGTTGTCGCGGCCAACCCATAGGCCAAGTAATTACCATGATTTAAAAAGTCATTAGCTTTGTCGGTCGATACATGCTGACGAGTAAAATTGGACGTTTTGGTAATATTGGCGGCGAACTTATACAGTTGCTTAGTAAGCTGTGCTTCAATCAGTAATAAATCAGATGGTTTAGACGCTGTAGCCATTTGTTCATCAAACCGTTCCAGAGCTTGCTGTATACTTACATCATCAGTGGTAAATCCTTCAAGACGTAACTCTCGGTCTTTCCCCCAAATACGATGCAAATATTCAATTCTCGCTTGTTGAAATTGTTTCGCTGCATCCAGACGCTTAGAATCATCAAACCAAAATGACATCCAGCCTTGCAGGTATTCGGTTGGCCGGTATTCACTTTGCGGTGTCATCCATTCAATCGCATGCTCAACATTGTTCGCCATATATAGCGGCGTACCACCACCGCCACTAAATCCGATAAGTACGCCAGCTTGAGCTAACATCCTGACTGCCGCCTGAGTAATAGAAGTGCCATTACCCAATAAAAGAACCGTAGTATTAGCGATAGGAATATTGAAATAATTATTCTCATGCTTAGCTTCAGTTAAATACAGAACCCGACCGTCTTTTTGCATAACACGGCAATATTCGAGGTAATACACATTTGCGCGTTTAGAATGTAAAATGCTTTTTAAATCTGATGGTGATAAATCTTTCATTTCTAGCACCTAAATATATGAAATCAAAATAATTAAACACGAAAAAATCAAACGTCACAACTTATCTTTTTATTAAAAATAAAATATATGATTTATATCAATAGGTACAAAAACACTCACTTTAAAACTAATCAATAACAGGTAGTTATGTTCATTTTCTGGTTTGAAGCCTTCATTAATACCTCATAAAGTTAACATCACTTAACTGATTCAGGTTTACCACTTAGATAAGTCGTAAAGTTTGTCACTTTGTGTCAAA
>NZ_FPLG01000090.1:0-46881 GCF_900120065.1 Moritella viscosa | reverse complement strand
ATTAGAGAGAGCCGATATCAATAATGATATCGGCTTTTTTGTGTCTGATATTTAAGTCAACGATCGATAAAAAACCAGCTTAGGCTGGTTTTGTGTATATTACGATGCGTAAATCGTAACGTTTTTATTCTTTATTTAGAACGCTTTCATAAGCCCAAACGAGCCAAGGTAATAGTAACTCGAGATCATGTGATTCTACCGTAGCTCCACACCAAATACGGAGCCCTGACGGCGCATCTTTATATGAGTTAATATCATAAGCAACTTGTTGCTGAGCTAATAGTTTACTGTATGCCTTTAGTTGAGCATCACTTAGCGTTAAACGTAAGCATACACTGGTATTCGATCTATACTCAGCTCGTTCTGCAAGAAAATCAATCCATTCATGTTGGTCAACAAAGTTGGCCAAAATTGCTAAATTGTTCTCAGAACGGCTAATTGCTACGTTAATACCACCTATTGCATCTACCCAGTTTAATGCATCTAAATAATCAGCTACGCATAGCATTGATGGGGTGTTAATGGTTGCGCCTGTAAAGATCCCTTCAATCAATTTACCATTTTTAGTTAAACGAAAAATCTTAGGTAATGGCCAAGGTGGTGTATAAGACTCTAAACGTTCAACCGCAGCAGGGCTCAGTACGATCATGCCATGAGCACCTTCCCCACCTAAGACCTTTTGCCAACTGAATGTGGTTACATCGAGTTTATCCCATGCCATTGGCATAGCGAATACAGCTGAGGTGGCGTCACAAATTGTTAAACCTGTGCGTTGGTCACTGATCCAGTCAGCATTCGGCACTTTAACGCCAGATGTCGTGCCATTCCAAGTAAAGACAATATCATGCTCTGGATTCGTTGTTGTTAAATCAGGGAGTTGACCATAATCAGCGGTTATTGCATTAACATTGCTAATTTGTAGCTCATTTTTAATATCGCTGAACCAGCCTTTACCAAACGATTCCCAGTAGCAAACATCAACCGGTTTGGTTCCTAGTAACGACCACAGCATCATCTCCATCGCGCCGGTATCAGAAGCCGGGACAATCGCGATGCGATAGTCATCAGGGATTTTTAAGAGTTCTTTGGTTTGTTTAATAGCTTGCTGTAGTGCAGTTTTACCAATATTAGAACGGTGTGAGCGGCCAAGTGTGGTTATGTCCAGCTTTGCTAACTCATAGCCAGGGCGTTTACTACAAGGCCCTGATGAAAAATTTGGGTTGATAGGTTTATTGATTGGGATCATTCGTTATTCCTTTACTAAAATGCTATCCGTGTAAGTTAATTATACCAACGCACTCAACATCAATGAAGTATTTATATATGAATGTCATCTTATCGGGGGTTTTATTGTAGCTAGTATTTGCTATTACCAACAAATAGACGTATTTTCAACACAGTTTATATATATAGGAATTTAAATAGCATATGGCTAAAGGGCTAGATAAACATCAACATAGAAAAGATGAATTAAATGCATTCGGTAAAAATTTAGCACGACGTGCACGTTCGCATTGCGAAACATGTGATGCATCGGGTGTGAAACTAAATATTTTCGAAGTCGCGCCTATACCGACAACGCCAGATTATGATGATTGCATTTTAATTTGTGATACTTGCAGTGAACAACTTAATAACCCGAAATGTATTGATGCTGATCATTGGCGTTGTCTAAACAAATCGATGTGGTCTGAAGTTGCTATCGTACAAGTAACCGCGATTCGTATGTTACGTTTGTTAGCTGAAAAGCACGAATGGGCGGCAGATCTTGATGAAATGGCTTACTTAGAGCCTGAAGTCGAAGAGCGTATTAACCAGCAATAATTAATCTCTCTATATACTGACTGAAGTCGTTTGGGTATCTGGATAATTAATGCTATTCTGCGGCTCCATTTTTGTATTCTAGTTAAATTAGAGGTCTTCGATGAGCCAAAGTTGTGATGTGATAGTAATTGGTGCAGGTGCTGCTGGATTGATGTGTGCGGCAAGTGCTGGTTACCGAGGTCGCTCTGTATTGGTTCTCGATAATGCTAAGAAAGCGGGCCGTAAAGTTTTAATTAGTGGCGGTGGTCGTTGTAATTTTACAAATAACGAGCTTTCTACCGATGCATTTATTTGCGCTAATCCGCATTTCGTCAAATCCGCATTAAGTCGTTATACCGCGTGGAACTTCATTGATATGGTCGAGCGCCATGGTGTTGCTTACCATGAGCGTGAACATGGGCAATTATTCTGTGACGATTCAGCAAAAGATATTGTTGATATGTTGCATACCGAATGCGATTGGGCAGGTGTTAAGATCCAATTGCGAACTGAAATACTATCCATTGAAAAAGCAGATGACGGTCGTTTTCATTTGCAAACCAGTCAAGGTGCTCTAAATTGCGAATCAGTGGTTGTAGCAACGGGTGGTCTGTCTATGCCAAAACTTGGCGCTACGCCTTATGGTTATAAAATTGCAGAGCAGTTTGGTTTAAAAGTAAATACGACCAAAGCGGGTCTGGTTCCATTTACTCTACAGCAGCACGATAAAGACAAGTATGCTGATTTGTCAGGTGTCAGCCTACCTGCGCGTATCACCACAGAATCGGGTATTAGCTTCAAAGAAGCTTTGTTGTTTACCCACCGTGGGCTGTCTGGACCATCAGTACTGCAAGTATCATCTTACTGGAATACAGGTGAAGCGATTAGCATTAACTTATTGCCAGATACTGAAATAACCGACACTTTAGCGAGAATGACTGAGTCGAGCCCTAATCAAGCATTAAAGACAGCATTAGCGCGCGTCATACCTAAACGTCTTGTTGAGATATTCTATGCTGATGGATTATTACCTGAATGTACGCTGAAGCAGTTACAGCATAAAGAGCTTAATGACATTTCAACACTCCTGCATAACTGGAAAATAAAACCGAACGGGACAGAGGGTTATCGTACTGCTGAAGTCACCTTAGGTGGTGTAGATACCAATGAGCTTTCATCGAAAACCATGGAAGCCAAAAAAGCCGCTGGTTTATACTTTATTGGCGAAGTCGTGGATGTAAGTGGTTGGTTAGGTGGTTATAACTTTCAGTGGGCTTGGTCTTCTGGCTGGAGTTGTGGTCAGTTTGTATGATTGCTTTAAATAATTAAACAGGACTATGTAGTATAAAAGCGAGAAGGTTTTTTAAATTCAATAGGCTGCAGTTGTTATACTATTCTTAGCTTTGCTGGTTTACAATTTGATAATGTGATGGTGTTAATCACATTATCAAATTTTGGTGTTTTTATTTAATTAGTTAAAGCTATGTGAACTTTAGGATGACTTTACCGTCACTTTTATTATTCGCGTAATGATCAAGTGCGCTCGAGAAGGTATCAAAGTTAAAAGTGCCATAGATATCTGTCTGAAAAACCCCTTCTGCGAATAGCTTCTGAACTTTTTTGCTTAGTGCATAAATATGCCATGGTTTTGATTTCGCGAAATAATTCGCCAGCCAAAATCCCTCTATTTTTATATCTTTAAAGATAACATCTGATACACCAAATTGACCACCAATTGGATCATGATTTTCGGTTAATCGTCCATAAACGATTGCTGTTGATCGTTTTGGCATTGCGTGAAGTATTTGCGGTGTATCCAGTGCAGCAACTGCGTCTAATAGCACGGTTGGCTTTATACGCTGACAAGCATCGGTTAACTGTTGCTTATAATCGTCGGCAGTGGTTAACAATACGCAATCTGCCCCTAACTTTTCTAATACATTGACATTTGAGACACTGCGAACTGTCGCTATGGTTTTTAGGTTATGCATTTTGGCATAACGAATAGCTCCTTTACCGACTTGGCTGGCTGCCGCATTAATTATTACTGCTTTAGCTCCGAGTTCGATGGCGCGATCAATCATACAAATAGATGTTAATGGATTAACGATAATAGTAGATGCTTGCTCATCGCTAATGTCTTTTCTTATCGGTAGGCAGTAGTTGGCACTCGTAATAGCATATTCAGCCCATACACCATCTAGGCCTGGTACTGCAGACAATGATACCCGCTTGCCTTCCAGCCATTTACCGTATAATCCAGCATTGGCTTTTACGACAACACCGCAACCTTCGAATCCAACAAATGCAGAATCAACGGGCGCGATGCCATACCGACCTAATAAGTATACTAGATCGGATGGATTGACTGGCGCAGCTAACATTTTTATTAATACCTGCCCTGATTTTAGTTTAGGCAGTGGCTTTTCTTTTAACTCGATCCGTTGAGATGATAATGCTTGGCGATCATCAATTAATTTTAATGCAAAACCTTTATTGGTAGTGGGGTAAGTAAAATCAGACACATTAAACCTATATAAGTAAAAGAATATAATAGGTTAATGTATATCATGTCATTTAGAAATTATAAGTTAACTTTCATGTCCTTACGAAAATTAACCATCTATTCTAATTATGTTGTGAATATAAGTTTGTTATATCGTATCGATGTTTATTTTATATAAATGCTATTATCCGCAGTTAGTGAGTTGGTCATTAGCAGTATTTGTGTAAATTGGTCTATTTTTGCCGGTTTACCATTAGTGACTTTGGCTGGATAGCTGATCCCATCAAAGTCTAGTTGCTGCCAGTTTTGATTCTTTTTAATTAACAAACTTTGCCATTGATGCTGTTGAGTCTTACTTATCTGGATTGGTGCCTGGACTTGTGCGATACGACTGACAAACTTATAACGGTTTAATTTATTCTCGAATACTAATAAAACACAACCATCCTTTTTACACCAGTCGATCATGACTAATAAGTCTTTGTTACCGTTACCATTTAAGTCATATTCACTAAACCAGTATTTTGATTTATCTGTTTTGGTCTTATGCATCGCAAAATAGCGTTTGACGGCCTTGTTGATTGCGGAAGTACTTACGGTTGGAGAGGGAATAGTTTTAGATTGGAAGTGTCGGACTCTCGGTATAAGTCCTATTGTAGTAAATGATTCAATCTTATCGTCCATTCTGTCCAGTGTCAGTATTGCCCCATTAAAGCTATATTTTGTGTTATCCCGCCATTGTTGGCTTGCTTGTAACCTGACTCCATCACGTCTGAAGTGGTAGACAACATTGGCTTTTTTACCTTGATGTTGAGTGAGTAATAGTTTTAGACCTGATGAACCATAAAAATGCCAATAACCACGACTATGTTGGGTTGTGCCATTGCGATAGTGATATTTTACGTTAGCTTGATGATACTCTGCAAGTTCGAGTTCAATCGTGACATTACTGTTTTTGTAATGGTAATTACCAATCCATGCTTGTGTATTTTCTTGATGATTAGGATATTTACCACAGCCTTTTATTTGTTTTTTATTTATAAGTAATTTGGTTTCGTACTGCCAGTAATTATTATTGTTATCGATACAACCGTTACCTGTGAAGGATATATTTAGCTGCTTTCCATCACTATCTTGTGTTTCGACAAATGCCTTTAAGCCTTTTGTGATAACACTTTTATTAATTGACCATTTACTGTTTAAATCTTTAATGACGAATCTGAATATATTGTCTTGACCGTAACCAACCCAGTTCTGTTCTGTACCGATGACTTCAAAATTGGGTGCTGAGGTTGTCATACGACAAGTATTATTATTTTGATTGGATAAATAATGCAGTTGTTCAATAGTGATTTCTGCACGTTGATGATGAGATTGTAGTGATTGGTTTATTTGCCCTTCAAATTCGATATAGGCATTACTTTGATTTAAGCGCTTAATTTGGGCTAATAAATGATTGTTGGGTTGAAGGTTAAATATTGCGTCATTGTGGCATAAGCGTATTGTGCGTTGGTTAGCTGTGATTGTCACTACGCCACTGAAATTAGCGTATTTTTCTGGGATGATTGGGGTATTTTGTACCTTGTGAAGCTCTGATATTGACGACAGTGAGCTGAGTGTTCGCTTTGGCGTATACTGTTTGCTGGCGTTTAGCGAATAAGGACTGTTCATTATAATTAGGTGGTGCTGTTGTGCACAGCCTGTGATTATAAATAGGCAGAGGTAGGTCATAACTCGAAGCATAATTCATCCTTGATATCGAGAGATTATTAAATTGTTAGCTACTAGTTAGTTACCGAGAATTCCTTTCTTGGTAACTAATCCTAATTTATTATGCAGTTAGCTATTATTAACTACAATATGTTTTTTTCAATATAGTGGGCTACACCGTCTTCTGCTGAATGACCTATCAGTTCAAAATTGGGTAGGGCTGCTTTCAGCATGGTTGAAGCATTTCCCATTATTAAGCCTTTATCAACGGCTTGTAGCATCTCTAAATCATTCATACCATCGCCAAAAGCAATTGTTTCTGCCATTGTGAAGCCTTTTATTTTAAGTACTTCAGTAAGGGCTTCAGCTTTATTGACTTTGATGTCCATTACTTCTAGGCATTCGGGTAGCGAGAATGAAACATTGAGTTTTGTACTGTATTGTTCGTTTATCTGTGCTGCTAGCGTCACTAGATCTTCATGGGGACCGCAGAAAAAGAATTTTGCGATACCAGTCTTTTCTAATTTGGATAGGTCAACGACCTGGTAGCTAAAAGTAGAATCCTGACTAAAGTTGAGGATTTCTGGATTAGGTTTATTTACAAACCATTCATCATCGCGGTAAATATTGGCTTGGATCGTATCCGGTAAATCAATTTCAGCAATTATTTGTGCTATATCAGTCGGCACATTTTTACTGTAAATCAGTTCACCTTTGTCGTTGTGAACTCTCGCACCATTGGAGGTAATGAGATAAATTTCAGCATCGATAGTTTTTCTAATAGCTTCAACGTCGACATTGTGACGGCCAGTGGCAATGATAAATTTTTTACCTTGCTTAAGTAGCTTGTGAATCGTGATTTTGGTTTGTTCTGAGACTATGTGTGCAGGCGTCAGCAACGTACCATCTAAATCAGAAACGATAACTTTATACATCTTAACCTCAATATTTACTTTATTTTATATATCTAAAATAGTTCTATCATGATTACTGTCCGTAGTAATGAGCTTAATGTTTGGCAAAATAATTTAATGCTACTGTTAGCGCAGGGATCCTAAAAATATCCGTTTCTAAGAATAATTCGTGTGCAGCGCCAGGAATTAAAACTGGCTCTGCTGGTTGGTGTCGATTATTTTCATGGCTTAATGCCCGACAGAACTGCTGCTGTGCTTCAGCAAGTACCACTTCATCACCACCTGCTTGTAAGATCAATGTAGGCGTTTTAATGTTTCCTGCATACTGAATTGCACGACGACAGGCTTTAATGCTTTGTTGTAGCCAATTAATTGTAGGACCACCTAATTGGGTTTGCGGGTAAAAACCGTAGCTACGGCGGAAAATATCAAATCGTAACGGGCTTTGTGTTAGCTGATTATTTTCAAATGGTGAGTGTGTAAAGTCCCCTTTACCTGGCGCATAAAAAGATTCTGTATGAATAATTTTATTTACAATATGCATAGCACGGCTATAAACGTTGGCAATAGGACGAGGAATCTGACCAAAGTTAATGCCAAACATAGGTGATGCTAGCACTGCTGCATCAAAGTCGTGATGGTAACTTTGTAAATATAAACTCGCAATTGCGCCGCCCATAGAGTGACAAAGTAAATATCGTTTATTATGTTTACTTGGGCTTATTACTTTGTCAATGAATAGCCTTAAGTCAGTCACGTAATCACGGAAATTTTCAACATGGCCTTTGTGGGGATTTTTAAGTAGGCGATCTGACATGCCTTGTCCGCGGTGATCTAAGCAATATACTGAGTAGCCTTGTTGGCACAGATCAAAGATTAATTCCCGAAACTTTTGATAAGACTCTGAACGACCACCTAAGAGTACAATTGCTGGGCCTGTTTTATTCATGATTGCCGATACATAACGTAAAGTAATGTTATCAACGCCTTGTAGTGAATGCTCTACGATCGTAGCATCCCAAAATTGCGATATTTCATCATGATACTTATCTGCAAGTTGTGATTCAGTGGTTAAATTATATGGATTATCAAATTCGACACATGGATATTTAGTGGACATAGGTTGCAGAAGCTTCTTAGTAATTTTATTTGTGAGAGTCTTTCTTTAGCCTATCATAATTTGATGGGTAAAATTGCGACATAACTGCTCGTAAATATATTTATTATTAAAACTGTATATGGATAATCAGTTATTTTGTGGTGAGTGTCTGATATTTTGATTGGGAATTATTTCATTCGATATTTGAATGAGGCAATAAGAGATGAGCAGGGAAGAAGGGAGGTTGTGTTTTATCTATAATGGGTTAAATTGCATGAATTGTACTGTGGAGCTGTTGGTATTTTAGAAAAGCTGAACTAATCTTATTTGGACTGAGAATACTGATCATATTTTGATAATGAGAGGGCTGCCAATGAAGCGATCTAAACTGAAAAAGAAACTAAACTCACTACGACGGATTCGTTGTCATTGGTGTCAGAATTCAGAAAAGATTAAGCCGATAGAGGCTAACCAGAGTGCATTGTTGCATCGTCGCTAAACACAGTATTGAATGAGAAAAAGGCGCTATGATAAGCGCCTTTTTCTTTAGTTTAATTACAGTGCACCATTATGAATAAATTAAAGAATATAACGACTTAGATCTTCATCTTCGACTAGTTCGTTTAGGTATTTACCTACATAATCACCATCAACTACAAGCTTTTCGCCATTTTTATCTGATGCATCGAATGAAATTTCTTCCATTAAGCGTTCCATCACTGTGTGTAAACGACGAGCACCGATATTTTCGGTTTTTTCGTTGACGTTCCACGCTGCATTGGCGATACCATCAATACCTTCTTGAGTGAAGTTAACATCCACACCTTCAGTTTTTAGCATCGCAATGTATTGTTCTGTTAATGATGCGTTTGGCTCGGTTAGGATTCGCACAAAATCTTCTGCTTTAAGTGCATCCAATTCAACTCGAATAGGTAGACGACCTTGTAATTCAGGGATCAGGTCTGACGGTTTTGCTACTTGGAAAGCACCTGATGCAATAAATAAGATGTGATCTGTTTTCACCATACCGTGTTTGGTTGTTACTGTTGAACCTTCGATAAGCGGTAATAAATCACGTTGTACACCTTCGCGTGATACACCCCCATCATTTGAATCGCTGCGTTTACAGATCTTATCGATTTCATCAAGGAATACGATACCGTTATTCTCTACGGCATAAATTGCTTTTTCTTTTAATTCTTCAGGGTTAACCAGTTTTGCTGCTTCGTCTTCAACAAGTTGTTTGAAAGCTTCTTTTACTTTCATCTTACGTGTTTTAGTCGTTGAACCGCCTGATAAATTTTGGAACATACCTTGTAATTGATTGGTCATTTCTTCCATACCTGGAGGCGCCATTATCTCAACGCCCATTTGTGGTGCGGCGATTTCAATATCAATTTCTTTGTCGTCTAATTTACCTTCGCGTAATTTTTTGCGGAAGATCTGACGGGTATTATCATTACTGGCTTTTTCTTCTTCGCCCCAGTTGTTACGTGGGTTTGGTAGTAAGGCATCTAATACGCGATCTTCGGCATTTTCTTCTGCGCGAACATGGTATTTTTTCATTTCTTGTTCGCGTGTCAGTTTAACTGCAACATCGGTTAGGTCTTTGATGATTTGCTCAACTTCTTTACCGACATAACCAATTTCAGTAAATTTAGTAGCTTCCACTTTGATAAAAGGGGCGTTGGCTAGTTTGGCTAAACGACGTGCGATCTCTGTTTTACCGACACCCGTTGGACCGATCATCAAAATGTTTTTTGGTGATACTTCTTGGCGAAGTTCTTGATCTAACTGCATGCGGCGCCAGCGGTTACGTAGGGCAATTGCTACGGCTCGCTTGGCATTTTGTTGACCGATAATATGACGATCTAATTCAGAAACGATTTCTCTTGGTGTCATTGACGACATAATAAATTTCCTTTAATTCGGTAAAATTTAGTAATCGATAGTTTCAACTGTATGGAAACCGTTTGTGAATACACAGATATTACCTGCAATAGTCAGGGATTTCTTAGCGATCTGTTCAGCGTCTAACTCGGTGTTCTCTAATAATGCCATTGCTGATGCTTGGGCAAAATTACCACCAGATCCGATAGCAATAATATCATTCTCTGGTTGCACTACGTCGCCATTACCTGTGATGATGAAAGAACTTTTTTTATCTGCTACAGCCAGTAAGGCTTCTAAGTTACGTAACATTTTGTCGGTGCGCCAATCTTTAGCAAGCTCTACAGCGGCACGCTCTAGGTTACCTTGGTGAGCTTGTAATTTAGCTTCAAAACGTTCGATTAGGGTAAATGCGTCAGCAGTACCACCGGCGAAACCTGCGATAACTTGGCCGTTGTATAAACGACGTACTTTTTTTGCGTTGCCTTTCATTACCGTGTTGCCAAGAGAAACTTGCCCGTCTCCGGCCATTACGACTTTGCCTTCACGGCGTACAGATACAATAGTAGTCACGATAAACTCCACTCTAAATTAAGCGCAGCTGGTTGCAGCTAGCTACGCTTTATTATGTTAGGTAAAAAATGCTAGGTAAAAAAATCGCCTCATATGATATGAAGCGATTTCATTACAATATACAAACTAAGGTGGGTATATCTATTTAGTTTTTCAAGGCTTCCACTGCCAAATTTCACAAGTTGTGACACCTGCGCGTTTAATTTGGTGGCGCTCTTTTTCTGCTGTACGTTTACGTTCGTAAGGACCTAAAACCACGCGATACCAATTACCTGTGTGGCGAACGTTGGCTGTGTAGCCTTGGAAGGCTATTGTTGCTTTCATCGCTTCAGCTTGTGATTGTTGACGGAACGAACCACATTGCATTTGATAACGAATACCGGTGTCTTGCTGTGGCGGTACTTCGACAATGACTTCTTTTTCTTGTAAGTCTTGTGGGTATTGCCACACTTCCTTTGGCTTTTCGGGTAATGGTTTTACCTTTAGCTTTTTCGGTTGTGTTTGTTTTACCGGTTTTGAAACCGATTTTTCTGCGGTGCCACTGATTTGAGCTAAAAAATAGCCCAAGCCAATCGCAAGCAATAAGAACAGCAAGATAGCCAACACTGGGCGTTTCTTTTTAGCAGGTGGTGCTTTTTTAGCACTACGCTTCTTTCTCGGCTTTGGGGCATGCCCGGCGTAATCCTTACGAGCCATAATTTACATGCGTTCCAAAGTTTCAATACCCAGAAGATCCAGGCCTTGTTTAAGTGTTTTAGCCGTTAACTGCGCCAGTTTTAAGCGGCTTAGTTTAACATCTTCGTCTTCAGTACTTAAGATCGGGCAAGCTTCATAGAAACTTGAGAATACACCCGCTAATTCAAACAGGTAAGTACATAACGTGTTTGGTGTCGCACGTTTTGCTACTTGATGAACAATTTCGTTAAACTGAATAAGTTTACCGGCTAGCTCTTGCTCTTTATCTTCGTTCAGTTGTACCTTCGCTGTAGCTAATTTTTCGACTGTTTCGGCATCGACTTTATTGAAGATACTACCAACACGCGTACAAGCGTAAAGTAGGTAAGGGGCCGTATTACCTTCAAAACTTAACATTGAGTCAAAGTTGAAAATGTAGTCACTGCTACGGTTCTTAGATAAATCTGCGTATTTAACCGATGAAATACCAACAACACGTGCGATGTGTTTAAGTTCATCTTCTGCAAGGTTTGGGTTTTTCGATTTTACGAGTATATAAGCGCGCTCTTCTGCTTCTGTTAACAGATCAACTAGCTTAACAGTACCACCTGAACGGGTTTTGAATGGGCGACCATCTGCACCGTTCATGGTACCAAAACCAAGGTGTTCTAACGATGTTTCTGGTTTAACGAAACCGGCTTTTTGTACTACAAAGAATACTTGCTGGAAATGTAGGGCTTGACGTTGGTCAACAAAATACATAATACGGTTAGCATTCAGTTTCTGTTGACGGAAGCGCATTGCTGCAAGATCTGTTGTCGCATATAGGAAACCACCGCCATTTTTCTGAATGATTACAGGTAGTGGATCACCGTCTTTATTTTTGAATTCATCCAAGAATACGCATTTAGCGCCGTTTGACTCTGTGAGTAGATCTTGTGCTTCAAGTTCGTTAACAACGTTATGTAGGTCGCTGTTGTAGAAGCTTTCGCCACGCACGTCTTCACGGGTTAATTTCACGTTTAGACGTTTGTAGATGTCATGACAATGTGCAAGTGATACATCATTGAATTCTTGCCATAACTTATTGCATTCTTCATCGCCTGATTGCAGCATTACTACCATTTCGCGAGCGCGTGTTGCAAAATCTTCTGACTCGTCGAAACGGCCTTTTGCTGCGCGGTAGAAGACTTCTAGATCTGAAAGTTGCATACTGATTTCTGCATCTTCAGCTCGTTTTTCTTCCATGTATGCTAGGAGCATACCGAATTGAGTACCCCAATCGCCTACGTGGTTTTGACGGATAACGTTATGACCAAGTAGTTCTAATGTACGTGCTACAGAATCACCGATGATTGATGAGCGTAAGTGACCTACGTGCATTTCTTTGGCTAAATTTGGTGATGATAAATCAACAACGACGTTATCTGGTGTTGTTGTTTTTTGCACTGAAAGGTTATCGTCTTCAAGCGCGATATCAATCTGTTGCGCTAACCAGTTTTGGTTTAAGAAAATGTTGATGAAACCTGGTCCTGCGATTTCAGTACGGTTTACTAAGTCTGATTCTGGCAGATTATCAATGATTAATTGTGCTAATTCACGCGGATTCTTCTTCGCAGGTTTTGCCATCATCATTGCTAAATTTGTTGCTAAATCACCATGAGCTTTGTCGCGGGTACGATCTACTGCAATGCGAGGTTGTGCATCTGCAGGAATGATTTGTTGTTCTTTTAAGATCGTAACTGTCTGCTCTAGCAGCTGTATAATATGCTCTTTCATGGATTCTCTTAACTAGCAATGATGAGTGAAATAGACCGATCATTTTAGCGTGATTAGGGGCATTTGACTAGCTAATCAATGGATAAATGCCGATATCATTACAACATTTCAGTTGGATCTACGTCTAATGACCAACGGGCTTTACGTGCAGACTTTAATGCTTCTATTTTGGGCATTATTTGGCGTAATAGATGAGTGATGTGCTGACGCTGTGGACTTTGCAGCAATAATTGTAAACGGTACTTACCCGCACGTTTCTCCATTGGGGCAGGCATCGGACCTAAACAAAGCAGTTGTGAGTTGTGGTTATACTCTTGAACAAGCTGTTTTATTTCGACTAAAAAGGCGTTGGCATCACTAAACTGATGAGCTTCGGCACGGAATAAAGCTTGAAAGCTATAAGGCGGTAAATTGGCCATAGAACGGGCGTGTAATGCTGTTTGGGCAAAATGACTGTACCCGTTATTGATTAGGTCTTGAATAAGTTCGTGTTCAGGATGATGGGTCTGAATCGCCACTTCCCCTTGTTTGGCTGCACGCCCGGCACGACCTGATACTTGCACAAGCAGTTGCGCGAGTTTTTCAGGGGCACGAAAATCACTGCTAAACAGGGCGCTATCTACATCAATGAGTCCTACCAAGGTGACATCTGGAAAATGATGACCTTTGGCGAGCATTTGGGTCCCGATCAAAATCCGGAACTCTCGCTTGCGCACGGCTTCTAATGATTTTTCTAAACTGCCTTTGCGGCTGGTACTATCCCGATCAATACGAATAATCGGGTATTGTGGAAAGTGATTATTGAGCATAGTTTCTAACTGTTCAGTACCAAAACCAGCTGTGATTATCTCATTGGAATCACAACTTGGGCAACGACGTGGTTTTGGAAATTGTTCATCGCAATGATGACAGTGCAATATATTACGTGATTGATGGTAGGTGTAATAGGTATTACAGCGCTGACATTCAGCCATTGAACCACAGGTATGGCACATGACTGCTGGCGCATAACCACGGCGGTTCAGAAATAGCAGGACTTGATTACCTGCGGCTAAATGGGTTGCCATTAATGCGATGAACTCAGCAGAGAGGCCAGAGTCTAAGGACTGGTTTTTGATGTCGATGAGGTGATGGTTCGGCATCTGAGCATTACCAGCGCGTTGGGTTAGCTGCAAGTGACTATATTTACCTGTCATGGCATTGTGTAGGGTTTCTAAAGCAGGGGTTGCTGAACCTAATACCACGGCAATGTTATTACGCTGGGCTCTGACGATGGCCAAGTCTCGCGCATGATAACGAAATGTTTCTTGCTGTTTCAACGACCCATCATGTTCTTCATCAATAATGATCACCCCTAAATCATGCATGGGGGTAAATATTGCAGATCGTGTACCAATGACAATACCTGCAACACCTGCTTGTGCTTCAAGCCAAGCCTCACGACGTTCAGCGTCATTTAAACCTGAGTGTAACGCGACAATAGGTACGTTGAAACGACGTTTGAAGCGTGAAATAGTCTGTGGTGTGAGACCTATTTCAGGGACTAATACCAGCGCTTGTTTACCAGTCTTTAATACTTTCTCTATGACATTCAGATAGACTTCGGTTTTACCACTACCAGTAACACCATCAAGCAGGTAAGTGGCAAAGTGATTAATATCAATCGCCGCAATGGTGATCGCTTGCTCGGTATTGAGGGAGGGGCGATTATCACTAATAACGAGATTCTGGCGCCAGTGTTGAGCATCGTTATCTTGGACCTCTATGTATTCTTGGCTAATTAGCCCTTTGTCTTGCAATGCTTTGATGGTCGTTGATTTTATATTGGCTAACTTTAAGTGTGATTGGGTTAGTCCTGTTTCAGCCAGTAACTTGATGGTTTGTAATTGAGCCGGTGTTAAACGATTTAATTCTTGAGCTGTTAATTCATGCGCGTTATCGGTTAATTGCCAGAATGTATAGCTGTTTAATTTTGCAGACTCTAATTTACGTAATAATACCGGTAAGGCTTGTGCGATCACTTCACCAATCGGGTAGTGGTAATAATCAGCGCACCAACTAAAAAATGCCAGCATGTCAGTTGATAAAATAGCGTTGTCATCGAGTACATTAATGATTGGCTTTAGTTTTTCGAGCGGAAATTCACTGCCGTTTTTGGTTTCCAGTGTTATACCTACTAATTGCTTATTCATAAAGGGAACACAGACACGCATACCTGGCTGAATATGTTCATTATCAGAATAGGTATAATCAAAAGTTCTGCTTAAATGTATGGGAACGGCAACGGCGACAACTGGCATTTACTCAACTCTCTTTTACGGGCTAAATCTGTATTTCGGCAAACAGTTTACGGCTGTTAACTAGGTAATGTCTTGATATTTTCTGTTTAATCTTCTAATTGTGGTTTATTTATGCATCAGCTATTGATATTTAGGGGCAAGATCCTATATTATTCGCAGCCTAAAAATTCTATAACTTTATGTGGTGTCTGGCAGTGTTTCAGATGGCGACATAACTAAATTGAGGTTTCTATGAAACAAGGTATCCACCCAGAATATGCTTCTATGGAAGCAAAATGTTCATGCGGTAACATTTTCGCTGTTGGTTCAACTCGCGGTAAAAACATCACGCTAGACGTATGTTCAAACTGTCACCCATTCTACACTGGTAAGCAACGTAATGTTGATACTGGCGGTCGTGTTGATAAGTTCAACAAGCGTTTTGGCGCTCTTGCTGCAAAATAAGAATTGTATTTATACAATTTGTTGTAGTGAATCAAAAAGGTACCTTAGGGTGCCTTTTTTTATACCTGAAAAACAGTTTGAAACATTTATCAAACTTAGATTTAACTTAAGTGCTTTCGTTTGGATAAAAATGTTCTTCTAAAGTTCGCAAATTATATAAAAATAAACACTTCGTACCAGTGTAAAGGTAGAATAAACAACTTAAATTAATGTAGAATCATGGTAACAATATTATTAGCTCATTTAGCTCAGTGTAAAATAAAAGTGACCTGTGTTAAATTAAAGTTAAATATTTGGCGTTACATTCGATTATTATTTTAATTCCCCCAACGTTGTTTCTCACACCTTGTTATTCTTGAATTAAGGGGGGTGAGTTATGTGCATTCATTTCATTCAGGATATTGTGTATGTCAGACCTTAGACAGCAAGCATTGGATTACCATGCGAACCCTAAACCAGGCAAAATTGCTATTCAACTTACTACGTCAGCAGAAACCGCTGATGATCTTTCTTTAGCATATAGTCCAGGTGTCGCAGAACCAGTGCGTGAAATTGCTGCTAACCCTGATGATGCTTATAAATATACGGCCAAAGGCAACTTAGTGGCGGTGATCACTAATGGTACTGCGATTTTAGGTCTCGGTAATTTAGGTCCACTGGCTTCAAAGCCGGTAATGGAAGGTAAAGCACTACTATTTAAGCGCTTTGCAGATATCGATTCGATTGATATTGAAGTGAAACACCGTACGACAGAAGAATTTATTGATACAGTTGCCAATATTGCCGATACATTCGGTGGTATTAATCTCGAAGATATTAAGGCGCCAGAATGCTTTGAAATTGAAAAAGCGTTAATTTCGCGTTGTCAGATCCCGGTATTCCATGACGATCAGCACGGCACCGCAATCGTAACAGCTGCAGGTATGATTAACGCGCTAGACATTCAAGGTAAAAACATCGCGGAAGCTGTTATTGTTTGTATGGGCGCTGGCGCAGCAGCGATCGCTTGTATGGAATTATTAATTTCATGTGGTGCACAACGTGAAAAAATCTACATGTTAGACCGTAAAGGTGTGATTCACACTCGTCGTGATGACATTAACGAATATAAACAGCATTTTGCTAATAATACCGATAAGCGTACGTTACAAGATGCGATTAACGGCGCCGACGTATTTGTTGGTGTATCAGGTCCAAACGTATTGGCTGCTGACGATGTGAAATTGATGGCTGATAATCCAATTATTTTTGCATGTTCGAATCCTGATCCAGAGATTAAACCTGAGTTAGCGCATGCGGCACGTCAAGATTTGATCATGGCAACTGGTCGTTCTGATTATCCAAACCAAGTTAATAATGTATTGTGCTTCCCATTCATTTTCCGTGGTGCATTAGATGCACGCGCAAGTGTGATTAATGAAGCAATGAAAGTGGCGGCAGTACATGCAATTCGTGAAATTGCCAAAGAAGAAGTGCCACAGTCAGTATTAGCTGCGTCTGGTGCAACATCATTAGAGTTTGGTAAAGAGTACATTATTCCAAAACCAATGGATCCACGCTTATTACCACGCGTTGCACGCGCTGTTGCACTAGCAGCGGTTGAAACGGGTGTATCACGTATAGAATTACCTGAAAATTACATGCTGTAAATTTATTAGATAATTCTAACAAACGCCAAGGTCTTTCCTTGGCGTTTGCATTTTTGCGCTTATACTTGTATAAAGAGCCGCTATATTGCCCACATTTAAGGTTTCCATGTCTGAAGAATACGAAATTGAAGTCATCCCTGTTGTTGTTTCTGAAGAACCAATTGAATTATATAAAATTTTAAAAATTGAGAACCTAGTGACCTCGGGCAGTGAAGCAAAAAACCATATTGCTAACGGTTATGTGTATGTAAACGGTGAAGTTGAAACTCGTAAACGTAAAAAAATTATGTTTGGTGACATCATCGGTTTTGATGGCGAAGCGTATCAGGTTATGTCTGCTGAAGAGTTGGCATCATATGATGACGCTGATTACGCGGAAACTGATGATGGCGAAAATTTTCCTGAAGATGAATTTGTTGACCCGGCTGCTTTAGAGTCAGACTCTGTGGCTGCATACATGGCAGAACATGAACTGACTGAAGACGATTTCATTGCTAATGATGCAATGACAAGCACTGATGTTGAAACTGATGAATCTGATCTACAGGTTGTAGAGAATAGCGTAGAAGAAGTTGCTGCTGCTAAGCCTGTGGTTGAAAGTATTGCAGCGGATACTTGGGAGCAGCCTGAAAAGAAGAAAAAGAAAAAAGCTGCAGAAAAACAAACGCAAACAGCAAAAGTGGCGGAGCCTAAAAAAGTGGAAAAGAAAAGAGGCCGTGCTGCACCTTTTAGTTTTTAGGGCTTAATTACTATATTCTGGCTTTGAATTTATTAATAGACTGCATTGAGATCTGGAATACAGACTGTTGAAATCAAAAAAGGCACTCCTTTCATAAAGGAGTGCCTTTTTTATAACTGCTTCGCTACTATTTATCTATTAATCATCTTGTTCTAAATAATCATCAATATTAATACCGAGTGTTAACATCTGTGCTCGAGCTTCTTCAGGGATACTGTCTGGTTTGTCTTTTGTTAAATCTTCGTCCGCTGGTAACGGTTGACCTGTGTAAGCATGTAAAAATGCCTCACACAATAACTCACTGTTGGTTGCATGGCGTTGATTATTAATCTGACGGCGAGTTCTTTCATCTGTCAGTACTTTCAATACTTTCAAAGGAATTGAAACAGTAATTTTCTTAACCTGCTCACTCTTTTTCCCATGTTCTGCATAGGGGCTAATATACTCGCCGTTCCACTTCGTCATTTTTGACCTTTGCGTAAATTATTATTTATGAATAAGTAATAAGTCTACCTTTGAATTTGATTATTGGCAATCAGTATGTAAAGAGCTCTAGACGTCTATTGACCTGTTGTAGGCTAATGGTGTATGTTTTTAGTTACTGGTAATACATTAATTCGATATTAAGTTCGGGAGAACGCATGGACGCAATTAAGCGCAGTATTCATAAATTTGGTGGCAGTAGTTTAGCTGATGCTACCTGTTATCGTCGAGTATTGACGATCATTAGTCAACACACCAAAGCACGCGATCTTATTGTAGTTTCTGCCGCGGGTAAGACCACCAACCAATTATTAGAGTTATTACAATTGGCCGAAGATGGTGATCAAGCTGCGTCGGAGCGTCTTATTGCGACGAGCGAGTATCAAATTAAGTTAATTGCAGAACTATTAGAAGGTGACTTATGTGCACAACTCACTTCTGCACTACAAGATGATATTCATACCATAGGCCATCTATTAGAAACTAGCCTTGATGTGTATGTTAAAAGTCAAATTTTAGCGCATGGAGAGATGTGGTCTGCACGATTATTAGCGGCTTTGCTGAGTCAAAGTGAGCTACCAGCCAATGATTTAGATTCTCGCTTATTTTTAACCACTGAATTAGCTGCGCAACCTGTGGTTGATGAAATTGTGTCTCGCCACAAGTTAGCATCGTGTTTAGCGACGCTGAATAATCGCGTTGTTGTGACCGGTTTTATTGCTGCTGATACACAACAGCGTACTGTGACATTAGGGCGCAATGGCTCTGATTATTCTGCGACATTGTTAGCTGCGTTAGTGGATGCTGAGCAAACCACCATTTGGAGTGATGTTGCGGGGATATTTAGTGCCGATCCTCGTCGCGTAAAAGATGCTGAACTGCAAACCAAGTTATCACTTGATGAAGCCGCTGAGCTAGCACGTTTAGGTTCACCCGTATTACATGCGCGTACACTACAACCTGTTGCCGAGAGTAAACAGCATGTTCAGTTACGCTGCAGTTATACTCCTGATGAAGGTTCAACCCAGATCCACCGTCGTTTACCAAAAGGTAAAGGGGCGAAAATTGTTACCTCGATTGATGACTTGCATTTAGTGGATGTTGAGTTTAATCATGTTGTTGATTACCAACAACAATATAATCAGTTAATTACATTGTTAGCGCAGCAGCAACTATCACCAATCTGTATTAAACGGCGTCCGACGGATCATATAGTTAGATTAGGTTATACTGCTGAAATTGTTGAGTTTGTACTTGCTGCATTAGCAATATATAAACAGCAACAATCTAACGTAATGGCCGTTGAGCATGTAAGTGGTTTTTGTATGGTGGCGTTAGTGGGTTCTGGTGTAACGGATAATGCTTTGCAATCACATCTGTTTTATCAATTAATTTCAGAGCACACTCTGATATTTGTACAGACAGGTGAAAACCATTTAAGTATCAGTGCCGTTCTGCAGAAAGTGGTGTTAGAGCCGTTATTGAAAGAGCTGCATACAGCGTTATTTAAGCAGCCAAGGCGCATTGGTGTTGTGCTGTTTGGTAAAGGAAATATCGGTGCCGGTTGGCTATCTTTGTTTGCGGAGCAAATGCATAAAGTACCTGAGCAACAAAATGTCGAACTGTGCTTATGCGGTGTGTATGGTTCACAGGGCGGGGTATTAGATTTCAATGGTCTGGATGCTGTGACAGTACTTGATAATTTTCAACCTGAATCGTTTGTCTGGGAACAGTTATTATCTAACCTCGCACTGCACCCGTTTGATGAATTGGTGATTATCGATATTACGGCCAGTGAAGCCATCAGCTATTATTATCCTGAATTTGCTCAACATGGTTTCCACCTGATTTCCGCAAATAAATTCGCAGGCGCAGCGAGTAGTGAGTTTTATAATCGGGTTAAGCAAAGCTTTAGTGATAATGAAAGCTACTGGTTATATAATGCCACGGTCGGTGCTGGATTACCGATCCAATCATCTATGGGGATGCTGCAACACAGTGGTGATCAAGTGACTGCTGTTAGCGGTATTTTCTCTGGTACCTTATCTTGGTTGTTTCAACAATATAATGGTGAAATTGCGTTCTCGGAATTAGTGGAACAAGCTTGGCATCAAGGGCTAACGGAACCTGACCCTCGTGAAGATTTATCGGGTAAGGACGTGCAGCGAAAACTGCTTATCTTAAGCCGTGAAGCGGGTTATGACATGGAGCTTAGTGATATAAAATTAGAGTCATTGGTATCTAAAGCTCTAATGGAATTTAAAGTTGATGAGTTTCTAGAGCATTGCGAAGAACTAGATGAAAAAATATTGCGTATGTTTAATAAAGCTAAAAAGCAGGGCTTAGTATTACGCTATGTCGCTAGTTTTAGTCGCAAAGAAGGGGCGCAGGTTGGGTTAGAGTTCTTAGAACCAACCCATCCATTTGCGAACTTATTACCGTGCGATAATATTTTTTCAATTAATAGCCATTGGTATCGTCATAACCCATTAGTGATCCAAGGTCCTGGTGCTGGTAGAGATGTTACTGCGGGTGCTATTCAATCAGACCTGTTCCAATTATGTAAGCTGTTCGCACGTTAATTTTTACATTTTCGCCTGTCGAAAACCAATGCGCATATAATTCATGTTTAAGATGAATTATGTGCGTTGACTTTATCCATCAAACTTGTGATTATTAAGACGTATAGCGGTATGGACGTCTAAGCATCTTAAGGGATATGAGTATGAGTTTTCACAATGCACAAAATATTGAAGTATTAAATCAAAGCGTTTCTGAATTGGGACGTGATATTAACGTTTCATTTGAATTTTTCCCGCCAAACTCTGAAGCAATGACGTCTACCTTATGGGAATCGATTAATCGCCTCAAAGCGTTAGACCCTAAATTTGTGTCAGTGACATACGGTGCAAATTCCGGTACACGTGATCGTACTCATGACATTATCAAACAAATTAAGCATGAAACGGGTTTAGTTGCTGCGCCACACCTCACTTGTATTGACGCTAATCGCCAAGAATTAAAGCAGATTGCAAAGGATTATTGGGATAACGGTATTCGTAATATCGTGGCTTTACGTGGTGATTTACCAACTGGATTGAATCAGCCTGATATGTATGCGGCTGACTTAGTTGCTTTATTAAAAGAGGTAAATGATTTTGATATTTCAGTTGCTGCCTATCCAGAAGTTCACCCGGAAGCAAAAAATGCGCAAGCAGATTTGCTCGCGCTAAAAGATAAGATTGATGCCGGTGCTGATCGTGCTATTTCACAGTTCTTTTTTGATACTGAGAGTTTTTTACGCTTCCGAGACCGTTGTGCGGCAGTCGGTATTAATAAAGAGATCGTGCCGGGTATTTTACCGGTATCAAATTATAAAACCTTATGTAAGTTTTCAAAACTGACCAATGTAAAAGTGCCTAATTGGATGCACAGCCAGTTTGAAGGTTTAGATAATGATCAAGCTACACGTAATCTGGTTGGCGCAAGTATCGCTATTGATCAAGTGAAAGTATTGTCGCGCGAAGGGGTGAAGGACTTTCATTTCTATACGTTAAACCGCGCTGATTTAACGTATGCTATTTGTCATACTCTGGGTGTACGTCCAAGGTAGTAAACGATACTGCTGTGAGCTTATATGAGAATTAAAAATGCCGACGATGATGTCGGCATTTTATTATCTACTCATTAGCTGATAACTAAATTGAAAGTTAACCGGTATTACGCATACCTGCTGCAACACCAGCGATACTTACCATTAAGGCTTGTTCGATATCAGGATTCACTTCTTCACAGCTACGTGCGCGGCTTAATAGCTCTGCTTGTAGGATGTTCAGGGGATCTGTATACGGGTTACGTAACTCAATTGACTTTTTACTCCAAGGTTGGGCATCAAGTAATTGCGTGTCAGGTGTTAAACCTAAGATCAATTCAGTTGCTAATGCCAAACTTGCACGTAGTTCTTTACCTAAATGCCATAAATCTTCAGTCACTAGACATTGGTCATAATATTCCGCTAACCAAGCATCAGCTTTCAAAAATACCATTTCGAACATTTCAATACGAGTATTAAAGAACGGCCATTGTTGCTGCATTTCTTGCAGTGTCTCACGCTGACCTGAATCGAGCATGTTTTTGAATGCTGCGGTACAACCTAACCAAGCGGGTAACATCAAGCGGTTTTGTGTCCATGCAAAGATCCAAGGGATGGCACGTAAGCTTTCTACACCACCGTTTGGTTTACGTTTTGCTGGACGGCTACCGAGTGGCAGTTTACCTAATTCTAACTCAGGCGTTGCAGAGCGGAAATAAGGTACGAATTTTTCATGACCCTGGATATATGAGCGATATTCTTCACATGAATCCGCAGACATTTGATCCATTGCATCACGCCAAGCTTGTTCTGGTGCTGGCGGCGGTAGTAAATTAGCTTCTAAAATTGCACTGGTGTAGAGGTTTAAGCTTTGTTCTGCAACATTGGCAAGACCAAACTTAAAGCGGATCATTTCACCTTGCTCTGTTACGCGTAAACCACCTTTTAGTGACCCCGGAGGTTGTGATAATAAAGCTGCATGTGCAGGCGCACCACCACGACCGATGCTACCACCACGTCCATGGAATAAAGTCAGCTTAATTTCTTCTTGCTCACAAATATTAACTAAGGCTTCCTGCGAGCGATATTGCGCCCAAGACGCGGCAATTACACCAGCATCTTTTGCAGAATCAGAATAACCGATCATGATGTACTGATGACCATTGATGTAGTTTTTATACCAATCAATCGCTAACAGACTTGCTGTTACTGTTCCTGCGTTATTTAAATCGTCTAATGTTTCGAATAATGGCGCAACAGGTAGACGGAATGGACAACCTGTTTCTTTTAATAGTAATTGCACTGCTAATACATCAGAGGCTTTACGTGCCATTGAAATGATGTAAATGCCCAGTGCTTCTGGATCTTGTTTTGCCACAGTGTGACAAGTATCAAGTACTTCTTTCACATCAGCAGACGGTTGCCAGCATTGTGGGATCAGGGGGCGCTTGTTATTAAGCTCTTGTAATAAGAACGCTTGTTTATCTTGTTCGCTCCATTGTGCGTAGTCTCCAAGACCCAAGTAACGGGTTACTTCGGCGATCACATCTGTATGACGATCACTGTCTTGGCGGATATCAAGTTTTACTAAACTCACACCGAAACATTCAACGCGGCGAATAGTATCGAGTAATGCACCTTGGGCAATAACGCGCATACCACAGGCATTAAGTGAGTTATAGCAAGCTAACAATGGCTCACGTAACTGTGCTGTTGTGGTGATGATGTCACGGCTTTCTGTGTATTCGCCTTTTAACTGTGCAGTTAAGCTCGCTAATGTTTCTGTTAACTCACTACGTAACTTTTTCAGTAACACACGGTATGGTTCATGACTTTCACCGACGAATGCACGTAATGTGTCATTACAGTCATTCATTGATAATTCACTGGTGAGATGCTTTACATCTTTAAGGAACAAGTGAATCGCCATCCAGCGACTGGTTAATAGTACTTCTTCGGTGACCGTTGAAGTCACAAACGGATTACCGTCGCGATCTCCGCCCATCCAAGAGGTAAATTTAACGGGTGAAGCGTCAATAGGTAATTGGTAATCTAAGCGGTCTTGTAAGCGTTTATCAAGACTGCGTAAGAAATTTGGTACTGCATCCCATAATGAATTTTCTACTACTGCAAAGCCCCATTTAGCTTCATCGACAGGCGTTGGGCGTACTGTTCTGATCTCGTTGGTGTGCCAAGCTTGTGATACCAATTGTTCGATACGCGTCATGAAGACATCACGTTCTTTGCTGCTTAATTCAGTAAGTTCTAACTGGCTAAGGCATTTATTAATCGCGCCATGCTTATGGATTAGGGTACGACGGGTAATTTCAGTTGGATGAGCAGTCAGTACTAAATCGATCTTAAGGTTTTTAACCGCAGAAAGTACATCTTCTTCACTGATTTCAGAGTTATTTAGTTTAGCAAAGAGTTCATCGATAGAGTCTGGCACGCAAGTGTTATCTGCACAATTACGTGAAGTGGTGTGGAACTGCTCAGCAATGTTAGCCAGATTTAAGAATTGGCTAAATGCACGCGCTACTGGTAATAGCTCATCATCAGAGAGGCTACGCAGTACGGTGAGTAATTGTGCACGGTCTTTATCATTACCTGCACGGGATGATTTTGCTAGTTGACGAATGGTTTCAATCTTATCTAAGAACTCTTCTCCAAGATGATCCTTGATTGTATTCCCTAGTACTTGGCCCAATAAGCCGACATTACTTCGTAACGCTGCATATTTATCTGACATACATAATCCTTCAATTCAGTGATGTAATACGGCAACAACTATTATCGTTATGTGTGTAAAATAACTATATTTAGTGACATTCGTCAATGAAATCGTGTAATTAATGCGATTAATTGTGATATCGGGTGTAATTTTACTACAAAATGATAATTCTTTAGTTAGTTTTTACATGTTTCTTCAATCAGTTTTTGGATAATCGCCTGTGTTGGTTTAATTGCGGATAAATCTAAATATTCATCAGGTTGATGGGCTTGATTAATACTCCCTGGCCCCATGACGATAGTGTCACATCCAAGTTGTTGAATAAATGGTGCTTCGGTACAATAATTCACAGGTATAACGTCTTCACCTGTGAGTTTTTCAGCTAATTTAATCAACGTTGAATCAGCATCGCACGCATAAGCTGGGATCGGTTCATGCAGATGGTAAACATCTACAGCACCAGGCCATTGCTTTTGGATTGGTAGTAATGCTTGGTTAAGCAGCATGAACAGTTCATCGGGACTTACGCCTGGAATAGGGCGCATGTCGATGTGTAATTCACAACTGCCACAGATGCGGTTTGGGCTGTCACCACCGTGTACATGGCCAAAATTAAGTGTGGGTTGTGGAATAACAAAATGATCGCAGGCATATTGTTCTTTTAATTTACGTTGCAGTTGCAATAACTGCCCTGTTACTTGATGCATGATCTCAATGGCATTGACTCCATTAGCGGGATCTGAAGAGTGACCGCTGCGTCCGGTAATACGTATTGCTTCTGACATATGACCTTTGTGCATAAATACGGGAACCATACCGGTTGGCTCACCAATGACTGCATAATCAGGTCGAAAACTTTGCGCGGCCGCAATTGCTCTTGCTCCTGCCATCGTGGTCTCTTCATCAGCAGTGGCAAGAATGCGTAATGGTTTATCTAACTTAGTTAAATCAATGTTTTTACATGCTTCGAGCACAAAGGCAAAAAAACCTTTCATATCAATCGTACCTAAGCCATACCATTTATCGTCTTTTTCAGTTAATTGGAACGGATCTTTGGTCCATAAACCTTCATCAAACGGAACGGTATCTGTGTGTCCAGCCAATAATAATCCACCATCACCTTTGCCATAGGTCGCGACTAGATTAAATTTACCATTCGTGTCAGGTACGCTGGTGATATTGATGCTAAAACCAAGTTCGGTGAACCAGCCAGCGAGTAGCTCAATAATAGGTTTATTACTGATATCTAACTCTTTTTCTAATGAACTAATTGAAGGTGTTAGGATAAGTGATTTATAAAGTTCAGTGAATTTGGGTAATTGCATATTACGATCCTGTAATGAATGATTGTTTTTTTATGCAATAAAGTTGCATAAAAATGTAATCTGTTTTATTCTCTAATCATCCTTACTTTACAACGTATGGGTTAGATAATGAATCGTTTTTCATCGTTTTGACGAGACAGTATTTAAAATGCATTAGCACAGCTTCATTTATGCAAGCAAGTGCGATTGGAAAGGGCGAAGTTGCCCGTCGTTTTACAATTTAGCAAACACGGAAGTCAAACATGTTAAAAACAATTTTAGTCGGTGCTACCGGGTATACCGGTGCTGAGCTAGCCCATTACATTACTAAACATCCAGAACTTGAATTAGCAGGCTTGTATGTTTCAGAACACAGTTTGGATGCAGGAAAATCATTTTCTTCATTATATGGTCATTTATTAGGTGTTGTTGACCAAACAATTGAACCATTAGCTGTTAGCAATATAAAAAATATTTGCGACGATGTTGATATTGTTGTTTTAGCAACTGCACATGAAGTTAGCCATGATATTGCCGCTGAGTTTTTAGCGCAGGATGCGGTGGTATTTGATTTGTCCGGTGCATTTAGAGTTAACGACCCTGCTTTTTATGAAAATTATTACGGTTTTAAACATAACTTCGATAAAGAATTAAAGAGTGCTGTTTATGGTTTAGCTGAATGGGCGAGTGCTGATATTGCAGAAGCAAACTTAATTGCGGTGCCGGGTTGTTATCCAACCGCATCGTTATCAGCATTAAAACCGTTAGCTAAACATGGCTTGATTGCAGAGGATCAAAAACCAATCATTAATGCCGTTAGTGGCGTGAGTGGCGCAGGTCGTAAAGCGGCGTTAGGTTCAGCATTTTGCGAAGTAAGCCATGCACCTTACGGTGTGTTCAACCATCGTCATCAACCTGAAATAAGTTCACATTTAGGTCATGACGTTATTTTTACACCCCACTTAGGCTGTTTTAAACGCGGAATCTTAGCAACGATTAACGTCAAACTTGCAGCTGGTGTTACACCAGAACAAGTGACAGCAGCTTATCAAGAGGCGTATCAAGATCAACCTATGGTGCGGTTATTACCAAGCGGCTGGCCAAGTATTAAAGCAGTTGAGAAAACCGCTTATTGTGATTTAGCGTGGCAGCAACAAGGGCAAGACCTTATTGTGGTTTCTGCGATTGATAACTTATTAAAAGGTGCCGCTGCACAAGCAATACAGTGTATCAATATTCGTTTTGGTTTCGCGATGACAACGTCATTAGTATAAGGAATATAACAGTGACAACTCCATTAGTATTAAAACTTGGCGGCGCATTACTTGAAAACGAAACGGCACTTGAACAGTTGTTTTCGGCGTTGAGTGAATATAAGTCAGCATCGTCACGTCCTCTTATTTTGGTGCATGGCGGTGGCTGCTTTGTTGACGATTTACTAGCAAAGATGGATATCGTTAGCGAGAAAAAGAACGGTTTACGTGTTACTCCATTTACAGATATTGGTTATATCACCGGCGCGTTAGCAGGTACGGCAAATAAAGTATTAATGGCACAGGGTTTGAAGTCGGGGGCTAAAGTCGTTGGTTTAAGTCTTGCTGATGGCGGTATCTCAACGGTAACACAATCAAAAGCAGGACTTGGTGCTGTCGGAGAGTGTGAAGCGGGTGACCCAACATTATTAGCTGCGTTACTCAGTAGTGGTTTTTTACCGATTATTAGTTCTATTGGTATTGATGCAAAGGGACAGTTATTAAATGTGAATGCAGATCAAGCTGCAACGGCTATTTGTGAAACGCTTGATGCTGATTTAGTCATGTTATCTGATGTGGCCGGTATTTTAGACGCGGATATGCAGTTAATTACTGAGATGAACAGCAGCTATGCAGATGAACTTATTACTGCTGGTGTGATTCATGGCGGTATGGAAGTAAAAGTGAAAGCGGCATTAAAGGCGGCAGCATCTTTAAATCGCGATATCAAATTAGCGAGTTGGAAAGTGCCTGAGCGGTTAGTGGCGTTATTAAATGGTGAAGCAGAGGGAACGAAAGTTTCTAGCTAATATTGATCAGTTAACGGAGTTCGATCATGGAAAATTTATTATCAGTTAAAGATTTAAGTAAACAACAGATCCTTGACTTATTAGCATTGGCTAAAGCAGTGAAAGCCAATCCGGCAGAGTACTCACAAGCATTAGCGGGTAAAAGCGTTGTAACCATTTATGAAAAGCAGTCACTACGAACACGCGTAACATTTGATATCGGCATTCATAAATTAGGTGGTCATGCGGTTTATCTTGATGCACAAAATGGTGCAATTGGTGAGCGTGAGACAGTAAAAGACTTTGCTGCGAATATCTCTCGTTGGGCGGATGCTATTGTAGCCCGCGTTATGAGTCATAAAACATTAGAAGGATTAGTGGAGCATGGCAGCGTACCCGTTGTTAATTCACTTTGCGATTTATATCACCCTTGCCAAGCATTGGCTGATTTCTTAACAATCTCGGAACACTATGAAGATGTTTCGAAAGTAAAACTAGCCTATATCGGCGAAGGTAATAACGTGACGCATTCATTAATGCTAACCGGTGCTATCTTGGGTGCTGAAGTGACAGCTGTATGTCCACGAGGCAGTAGTCCTGACGCTCAAATTGTTAAGCAAGCCATGGAGTTAGCTAACATTAGCGGTGGTAAAATAAATGTAACAGATAACCTTGATGACATCGTTGATTATGATGTTATTTATGGTGATACTTGGGTCTCTATGGGGGATGATACTCCATTGGAACAAGTAAAAGAAAAATACATGCCGTATCAGATAAACAAAGAATTACTGATTCGCACAGGAATTAAACATGTATTGCATTGTCAGCCCGCTCATCGTGAGTTAGAGATAACATCGGAAGTGATGGATGGCGAACAATCGCTAATTTTTGATCAAGCCGAAAATAGAATGCATGCCCAAAATGCAGTTTTACTGACATTGCTGAAGTAACATATTAAGGAAAATGAAAATGACACAAACAGTTAAGAAAGTAGTAGTAGCGTATTCTGGTGGTTTAGACACTTCAGTTATTTTACCTTGGTTACAAGAAAACTATGACAATTGTGAGATTGTCGCGTTTGTTGCTGATGTAGGTCAGGGTGCTGAAGAACTTGAGGGCATTGAAGCTAAAGCATTGGCTTCGGGTGCATCTGAATGTTACGTCGTTGATCTAAAGGATGAATTAGTCTCTGACTATATCTACCCAACGCTTAAGACAGGTGCCGTTTACGAAGGTACTTATCTTTTAGGTACGTCAATGGCTCGTCCAATCATTGCTAAAGCACAAGTTGAAATTGCCCGTAAAGTTGGTGCTGATGCACTTTGTCATGGATGTACAGGTAAAGGTAATGATCAGATCCGTTTTGAATCTTGTTTTGCTGCACTTGCACCAGAACTAACGGTGATTGCGCCTTGGCGTATCTGGGACTTAACCAGCCGTGAATCTCTACTTGAATACTTAGCTGAACGTGACATTCCTACTGCTGCATCAGCGACTAAAATTTACAGCCGTGATGCTAATGCTTGGCACATTTCCCATGAGGGTGGCGAATTAGAAGACCCATGGAATCAACCAACAAAACAAGTTTGGACCATGACTGTTGATCCAATTGATGCACCGAATAAACCTGAATTTTTAACGCTATCAGTTGTTAAAGGTGAGATCACCGCTGTTAATGGTGAAGCAATGTCACCGTATCAAACTCTGATGTATCTAAATGAAAAAGCCGCTGCACATGGTGTTGGTCGTGTTGATATTGTTGAAAACCGTTTAGTCGGTATGAAGTCACGTGGTTGTTATGAAACACCAGGTGGTACTGTTATGGTTGAAGCGTTACGTGGTATTGAAGAGTTAGTGTTAGATAAAACAACACGTAAATGGAAACATACTGTTGCCGCTGAATTCTCACATCTTGTTTATGACGGTCGCTGGTTCACCCCTTTATGTGCGTCATTGCTTGCTGCAGCAGGTACATTAGCAGAAGAAATGAACGGTGAAGTGATCGTGAAAATGTATAAAGGTTCAGTGCAAGCTGTGCAGAAACAATCGCCAAATAGTCTTTATAGTGAAGAGTTTGCTACATTTGGTGATGATAATGTTTATGACCAAAGCCATGCGGAAGGTTTCATTCGCTTATATTCGTTGTCTAGTCGTATTAAAGCTTTAGCATCTAAGTAACGCTATTTGAGGGTGTTGAACGCCCTCTACTTCGAATATACATACTTCCAATATAAAAATATAAGAAAGAATAAGGATGTAACCATGGCACTATGGGGCGGTAGATTCAGTCAAGCAGCTGATGCAAGATTTAAAACATTTAACGATTCACTGCGGTTTGACTATCGTTTAGCTGAACAAGACATCACAGGTTCAGTGGCATGGTCAAAAGCTTTGGTTAGTGTGGGGATTTTAACCTTAGATGAGCAACTCGCGATTGAGGGTGCGTTAAACGATCTTAAATTGACGGTATTAGAAAACCCAGAACAAATTCTGCAAAGTGATGCTGAAGACATTCACAGTTGGGTGGAAACGCAGTTAATTGCTAAAGTGGGTGATCTGGGTAAAAAGCTACATACAGGCCGCAGTCGTAATGATCAGGTTGCAACCGATCTAAAACTTTGGTGTAAACAGCAAGGTGAGCAATTACTAATGCAGCTGGATAAAACGCAGCAGCAACTGGTATCGCTTGCACGTGAACATCAACATACTGTACTGCCGGGTTACACCCATTTACAACGTGCACAGCCAGTGACGTTTTCACATTGGTGCTTAGCCTATGTTGAAATGCTAGAACGTGATTTTAGTCGTTTAACGGATTGTTTAAAACGTCTTGATACCTGTCCATTAGGTTCTGGAGCACTTGCGGGTACCGCTTATCCAATGGATAGAACTGAATTAGCACATTCACTTGGTTTTGCTAGCGCGACACTAAACAGTCTCGATTCAGTTTCTGACCGTGACCATGTAATGGAATTGATGAGTACGGCAAGTATGTCAATGATCCATTTATCGCGTCTGGCAGAAGATTTGATTTTCTACAACTCGGGTGAATCTAACTTTATTGAGTTGGCGGATGCGGTGACATCTGGCTCTTCTTTGATGCCACAAAAGAAAAACCCAGATGCACTTGAACTCATTCGTGGTAAAACAGGCCGTGTATTTGGATCTTTGAGTGCCATGCTGATGACACTCAAAGCCTTACCATTGGCATATAACAAAGATATGCAAGAAGATAAAGAAGGCTTGTTTGATGCGCTTGATACTTGGAGTGATTGCCTAGAGATGGCAGCTATGTCACTGGTAGGTATGAAGATCAATGAAGAAAGAACCAAAGAAGCAGCGCTAGGTGGTTATTCGAACGCGACTGAATTGGCTGATTACCTTGTTGCTAAAGGTGTACCTTTCCGTGATTCACACCATATTGTAGGTGAAGCTGTTGTTGCTGCAATCCAAAAGGGCGTGCCATTAGAGGAATTAAGCTTAGCGGAATTTAAAGCGTTCGATGAACTGATTGAAAATGATGTTTATCATCACTTGTCACTTGATGAAACGTTAGCAAAACGTAAAGCACAGGGTGGAGTATCCCCAGTGCAGGTAGAATTTGCCTTAACTAATGCGGAAAAACGTTTAGAAGAACGTGATACATCAGGTATTAATATTCGAGCTGCTCGTTTGACGGATCTAGATGATATAGAACGTATGGTAAATTATTGGGCGAATATTGGAGAGAATTTACCGCGTAACCGCTCTGATCTAGTAAAAGCGGTAGGTACCTTTGCGGTGACTGAGAAACATAATCAGGTGACAGGCTGTGCGTCTATCTATGTTTACGATACTGGGCTTGCTGAGATCCGTTCATTGGGCATCGAACCTGGCTATCAAGGTGGCGGGCAGGGTAAAGCGGTTGTCGAATACATGTTGCGTAAAGCTGAGCAGATGGCTATCAAAAAAGTGTTTGTATTAACACGTGTGCCAGAGTTCTTTATGAAGATGGGCTTTAGCTCAACCAGTAAATCAATGCTGCCAGAAAAAGTATTGAAAGATTGTGATATTTGTCCACGTCAGCATGCGTGTGATGAAGTTGCGTTAGAGTTTAAGTTAAATGTTGTTAGTCAAACAATAAAGTAAAATCGGAAAACTTGCGTCTTAATTTTATTTTAGATGACCTAAAGCACCCTAGCAGGGTGCTTTTTTTGGTTTCAATAATGTTGGTAAAGAAACTTGAACTTAATCTTTACTCTCTATATAATGTGTCGACAAATTACGGTAACGGTTAACTGTGTGAGCATCCTAAATGATGATTCAACACTTTATGACTTAATGACGTCGATTTAATGATTAAATTCGTTATGTTGATCTTTTTCTTGCTAATGGCAAGAGGTCATGTATAATACGTTCCACTTGCTTAGGCAGGAACCTGAATCATTATGTTATTACCTTAACCTTGAGTTAAAGTATTAATGGTCAGGCATCAAGACTCCCGATAGGGGAGTCATCGAGTTAAAGATATCGCTCTCGCAATCTAGTTATCTAGATGTGAGTTGTCGAATTTTTTTGTGTGTTTAACTTTATTGGAGCTCTGGTCTAATGCAGAACCAAAGAATCCGTATCCGCTTAAAAGCGTTCGATCATCGTCTTATCGATCAGTCTACAGCGGAAATCGTTGAAACTGCAAAACGCACTGGCGCGCAAGTACGTGGTCCTATTCCACTACCAACTCGCAAAGAGCGTTTCACAGTGCTTACTTCTCCGCACGTTAACAAAGATGCGCGTGACCAGTACGAAATTCGTACTCACAAGCGCCTGGTTGACATCGTTGAGCCAACAGAAAAAACCGTTGACGCTCTTATGCGTTTAGATCTAGCTGCTGGTGTTGATGTTCAAATCAGCCTTGGCTAGTAAGTTCTAAAACAACGATTTATATTGAGGTTATTATAATGATTGGTCTAATCGGACGTAAAGTTGGTATGACACGTATCTTCACTGAAGATGGCGTATCTATCCCAGTATCCGTTATTGAATGTGAGCCTAACCGCGTTACTCAAGTTAAAACACTTGAAATTGACGGTTACCGCGCACTTCAAGTGACCACTGGCACGAAAAAAGCTAGCAGAGTAAACAAGCCAGAAGCGGGTCATTTCGCTAAAGCTAAAGTTGAAGCTGGTCGTGGCCTTTGGGAATTCCGTCTGGAAACAGGCGAAGGTGAATCTGTTGAAGTTGGCGCTGAGCTAAACGTAGACATTTTTGCTGAAACGACTAAAGTAGACGTTACAGGTACATCTAAAGGTAAAGGTTTCGCAGGCGTTATTAAACGTTGGAACTTTGCTATGCAAGATGCTACTCACGGTAACTCTCTTGCTCACCGTGCACCGGGTTCAATTGGCCAATGCCAAACTCCAGGTCGCGTATTTAAAGGCAAGAAAATGGCAGGTCACATGGGAGCTGAGCGTGTTACGATCATGTCTCTAGATGTGGTACGTGTTGATAGTGAACGTAACCTAGTACTTGTTAAAGGTGCTATTCCAGGTGCGATCAACGGCAACGTAATTATCAAACCAGCTGTTAAAGCTTAATCCGAGGAATTAGTAATGGAATTGATATTGAAAGACGCACAAGGTGCTCTTGAAGTTTCAGAAACTACCTTCGGACGTGAGTTTAATGAAGCTCTGGTTCACCAGGTAGTTACAGCGTATGCTGCTGGCGCGCGTCAAGGTACTCGTGCACAGAAAAACCGTTCTGACGTTGCAGGTGGTGGTAAAAAACCATGGCGTCAAAAAGGTACTGGTCGTGCTCGTGCAGGTACTGCAAGCAGCCCGATCTGGCGTAAAGGTGGTGTAACTTTTGCTGCGCGTCCACAGGACCACAGCCAAAAAGTTAACACTAAGATGTACCGTGGAGCGATCAAAAGCATCCTTTCTGAATTGGTACGTCAAGAGCGTCTTATTGTTGTTGAGCAGTTCGCTGTTGAAACACCTAAGACTAAAGAATTAGTTGCTAAACTGAAAGACTTCGATCTGAACGACGTTCTAATCGTAGGTGCTGAAGTTGATGAGAACTTATTCTTAGCTGCTCGTAACCTTTACAAAGTTGATGTTCGTGATGTTGCTGGTATTGATCCAGTTAGCCTTATCGCATTCAACAAAGTTGTTATGACTGCTGCTGCAGTTAAGCAGATTGAGGAGAACTTAAAATGATCAGTGAAGAACGTTTATTGAAAGTTATCCTAGCGCCACATATCTCTGAAAAGAGCACTATGTCTGCTGAAAACAACAACACAATCGTTTTCAAGGTTGCACTAGATGCAACTAAAGCTGAAATTAAAGCAGCTATTGCAAAACTTTTTGAAGTTGAAGTTAAAAATGTAAGCACATTGGTACTGAAAGGTAAAACTAAGCGCACTGGCGCTCGTTTTGGCCGTCGTTCAGACATCAAAAAAGCTTACGTTACTCTAGCTGACGGCGCTGACATCGATTTCGGCAGTGCTGAATAATCAAGGGGATTCTGAATAATGGCTATTGTTAAGTGTAAGCCTACTTCTCCAGGTCGTCGCCACCTTGTTAAGGTAGTGAACCCGGATTTGCATAAAGGCAAACCACATGCTCCACTTTTAGAGAAAAAATCTAAATCTGGTGGCCGTAATAATAACGGTCGTATTACTGTTCGTCATCACGGCGGCGGTCATAAGCAACATTACCGTATCATTGACTTAAAACGTAATGATAAAGATGGTATCCCTGCAACTGTTGAGCGTTTGGAATATGATCCAAACCGTTCTGCAAACATTGCACTTGCTCTTTACGCAGATGGTGAACGTCGTTACGTTCTAGCTGCTAAAGGTATGCAAGCTGGTGATACTATTGTTTCTGGTGTTGATGCAGCTATTAAAGCTGGTAACACATTACCAATGCGTAACATCCCAGTAGGTACAACTGTACACGCTGTGGAAATGAAGCCAGGTAAAGGTGCTCAAATTGCACGTTCTGCTGGTACATACGTACAAATCATTGCTCGTGATAACTCATACGTTACTCTACGTCTTCGCTCTGGCGAAATGCGTAAAGTATTAGTTGATTGTCGTGCAACGATTGGTGAAGTTGGTAACGCAGAACACATGCTTCGCCAACTTGGTAAAGCTGGTGCTAGCCGCTGGCGCGGTGTTCGCCCAACAGTACGTGGTGTTGTAATGAACCCTGTTGATCACCCACACGGTGGTGGTGAAGGTCGTACTTCTGGTGGCCGTCATCCGGTATCACCTTGGGGTATGCCAACTAAGGGTTACAAAACTCGTAAGAACAAGCGTACTGATAAACTTATCGTACGTCGTCGCAACAAGTAATTTTATAGAGGTATCACCATGCCACGTTCTCTCAAGAAGGGTCCTTTCATAGACCTACACTTGCTGAAGAAGGTAGAGAAAGCGGTGGAAAGCGGGGAAAAAAAACCAGTTAAGACTTGGTCCCGTCGTTCTATGATCATTCCAAATATGATTGGTCTGACCATCGCTGTCCATAATGGTCGTCAACATGTACCAGTTTTCGTTACTGACGAAATGATTGGTCATAAGTTAGGCGAATTCGCACCGACTCGTACTTATCGCGGCCATGCTGCAGATAAGAAAGCTAAAAAGCGTTAGGAGAAATTAGATGGAAGCATTAGCTAAACACCGTTTCGCCTCAGGCTCTCCACAGAAAGCACGTTTGGTCATTGACCTTATTCGTGGTTTACCAGTGGATAAAGCTCTTGAAGTTTTAACTTTCAGCACTAAAAAAGCTGCTGTACAAGTTAAAAAAGTTCTTGAGTCAGCTATCGCAAACGCTGAACACAACGAAGGTGCGGATATTGATGAGTTAGTAGTAGCTACAGCGTTTGTTGACGCCGGTCCTACTATGAAGCGTATCATGCCACGTGCTAAAGGTCGTGCAGATCGCATCTTGAAGCGTACTAGCCACATCACAATTGTTGTAGCAACACGCTAAGAGACTAGGAGAAAACAATGGGTCAGAAAGTTCATCCAAATGGTATTCGCCTAGGTATCACCAAGCAGTTTAACTCTACTTGGTTTGCGAATACTAAAGACTTCGCCGACAATTTGTACGGTGATTTCGAAGTACGTCAGTTCCTTACTAAGAAACTGAAAAATGCATCTGTTTCACGTATCGTTATCGAACGTCCAGCGAAAAGCATCCGTGTGACTATTCACACTGCTCGTCCTGGTGTTGTTATCGGTAAGAAAGGCGAAGACGTAGAAAAACTACGTAATGCTATCGCTAAGATGACTGGTACTTCTGCACAAATCAATATCGCAGAAATCCGTAAGCCTGAACTAGATGCTAAATTAGTAGCTGAAGGTATCGCTTCTCAACTTGAACGTCGTGTTATGTTCCGTCGCGCTATGAAGCGTGCAGTACAAAATGCAATGCGTTTAGGTGCTAAGGGTATTAAAGTTCAAGTTAGCGGTCGTTTAGGCGGCGCAGAAATCGCTCGTGCTGAATGGTATCGTGAAGGCCGTGTGCCTCTACATACACTTCGTGCAGATATCGATTACTCAACTGCAGAAGCTCTTACAACTTACGGCATCATTGGTGTGAAAGTTTGGATCTTTAAAGGTGAAGTTCTAGGTAAGTTACCACTTACTCAAGAAGTTGAAGCACCTTCGAAGCCTAAACGTCGCAGTCGTGGCCCTAAAGCTGCTAAATAGGAGACTCTGATATGTTGCAACCAAAACGCATGAAGTTCCGCAAAATGCATAAAGGCCGTAACCGCGGTCTTGCAAAAGGCGGAAACGTAACTTTCGGCGAATTCGGTCTTAAAGCTACTGGTCGTGGTCGAATTACTGCTCGTCAAATCGAAGCAGCACGTCGTGCTATGACTCGTCACGTTAAGCGTCAAGGTCAAATCTGGATCCGTGTGTTCCCAGACAAGCCGATTACACAAAAGCCGCTTGAAGTACGTCAAGGTAAAGGTAAAGGTAGCGTTGAATATTGGGTTTGCCAAGTACAACCTGGCAAAATCCTTTATGAAATGGCTGGAGTTCCTGAAGAATTGGCACGTGAAGCATTCAGCCTAGCTGATGCGAAACTTCCAATTTCTACAACTTTCGTAACTAAGACGGTAATGTAATGAACGCTAGCGAACTTAAACAAAAAAATGTTGAAGAGCTAAACGCTGAGTTACTTAACCTACTACGTGAGCAATTTAACTTACGTATGCAGTTAAGTACTGGCCAACTAGCACAAACGCATTTAATCAAAAATGTACGTCGCGATATCGCGCGTGTTAAGACCATCCTGAACGAAAAGGCGGGTGTATAATATGAGCACTATTCGTACTGTACAGGGTCGTGTTGTTAGCAACAAAGGTGATAAAACTATCGTTGTTGCAGTAGAACGTAAAGTGAAACATCCGTTATACGGTAAGTTCATCAAGCGTACTACTAAACTACACGCACATGATGAGAACAACGAATGTCAACTAAATGATGTTGTAACTATTCGTGAAACTCGTCCAGTGTCTAAGCTTAAAACTTGGACATTAGTAGAAGTATTAGTAAAAGCTTAATTTTAAGTTTATACTGAGTTCTACATTATATATAACGGCTCCTCTTATGGGGTCGTTTGTTTTTTAGTCGATTCCCGTTGCTTTTTTCAAAGCCGTGGTGTTATAATGCGCCACCTCTTGAGATAGAGGGGAGCCGTTTAGTTCATGTTGGACTAAGTGGAATTATTGCGGAGCACTAATAATGATCCAAATGCAGTCTACGTTGGACGTAGCCGATAACTCAGGCGCACGTCGCGTTCAGTGTATCAAGGTCCTAGGTGGTTCGCACCGCCGCTATGCACGTGTTGGTGACATCATCAAAGTTACAGTGAAGGAAGCAATTCCTCGCGGTAAAGTAAAAAAAGGTGATGTTCTAAACGCAGTGGTTGTGCGTACTAGGTCAGCAATCCGTCGTACAGACGGTGCAGCTATCCGTTTCGACCGTAACGCAGCTGTTATGCTTAATGCTAACGGCGCGCCGATCGGTACTCGTATCTTTGGCCCAGTTACTCGTGAACTACGTACTGATCAGTTCATGAAAATCGTATCTCTGGCACCAGAAGTACTATAAAGGAACGAAAAATGGCAGCTAAAATTTTAAAAAATGATGAAGTTATCGTTGTTGCAGGTAAAGATGCTGGTAAACAAGGCAAAGTTACTGAAGTAAGAGCAGACGGTAAAATATTCGTTGAAGGCGTTAATCTTATCAAGAAACACCAAAAGCCAAACCCACAATTGGGTGTAGCTGGCGGTATTGTTGAGAAAGAAGCAGCTTTAGACGCATCAAACGTGGCACTATTCAACCCTGCAACAAGCAAGGCTGATCGTGTCGGTTTCCGATTTGAAGACGGCAAAAAAGTTCGTTTCTTCAAATCTACTAATGAACTTGTTTAATTGGAGTTAACTGTGGCGAAACTGCATGAATACTACAAAGAGACGGTAGCGTCTGAACTTAAAACTAAGTTCGGCTATAAATCTATCATGCAAGTCCCTCGGATTGAAAAGATCACCCTTAACATGGGTGTGGGCGAAGCAATCAATGATAAAAAAGTATTAGAAAATGCTGCTGCTGATATGGCTGCAATTTCTGGTCAAAAACCATTGATTACTAAAGCTCGTAAATCCGTTGCTGGCTTTAAGATCCGTGAAGGATATCCTATTGGTTGTAAAGTTACCCTACGTGGTGAGCGTATGTGGGAATTCTTTGAGCGCCTAATCGGCATCTCAATTCCACGTATCCGCGATTTCCGTGGCCTGAACCCTAAATCGTTCGATGGTCGTGGTAACTATAGTATGGGTGTTCGCGAGCAAATCATCTTCCCAGAAATCGATTACGATAAAATCGATAAAATTCGTGGTATGGATATTACTATCACTACTACTGCGAAATCTGATGAAGAAGGTCACGCTCTGCTGACTGCCTTTAATTTCCCATTCCGTAAGTAAGGTAGGGTCATGGCTAAGCAATCAATGAAAGCGCGCGACGTAAAACGCGCGAAGCTAGTAAAAAAATACGCTGAGAAACGTGCTGAATTAAAAGCAATCATCTCTGGTGTAAATACTTCAGACGAAGATCGTTGGAATGCAGTTCTTAAATTGCAATCGTTACCTCGTGATTCTAGTGAAAGTCGTCAGCGTAATCGCTGTAACATCACTGGCCGCCCTCATGGCTACCTACGTAAGTTCGGCTTAAGCCGTATCAAACTACGTGAGCACATGATGCGTGGTGAAGTTCCAGGTCTTAAAAAGGCTAGTTGGTAAGTCACTAATTTCGGGAGTATACGAAAATGAGCATGCAAGATCCTATTGCGGATATGCTAACACGCATCCGTAACGGTCAGTCAGCCTCTAAGGTTGCAGTTAAAATGCCTTGTTCTAAGCAAAAAGTTGCATTAGCAGCTGTGCTTAAAGAAGAAGGTTACATTAATGGTTACGCTGTTTCAGGTGAAGTGAAAGCTGAACTTGAAGTGTCTTTGAAGTATTTCGAAGGCAAAAACGTAATCGAAAAAATTGAGCGCGTTAGTCGCCCAGGTTTACGCATCTACAAAGGAAGTAATGATCTTCCAAAAGTGATGGGTGGCTTAGGTGTTGCTATCGTTTCTACTTCTAAAGGCATGATGTCTGACCGTGCAGCTCGTAAAGCTGGCATCGGTGGCGAGATCATCTGCTACGTTTCTTAAGGGGTTATATATGTCTCGTGTTGCTAAAGCACCCGTTGCCATCCCTGCAGGCGTAGAGATCTCTCTAAATGGTCAGGAAATCACTGTTAAAGGCGCTAAAGGCTCTTTAACTGCTGTTGTTAATTCATCTGTTGTTCTTACGATCGCTGATGAAAAAGTATCTTTTGGTCCTGTTGAAGGCGTAAAAGATGCTTGGGCTCAAGCTGGTACAGCTCGTGCTAACGTTAATAACATGGTTAAAGGTGTAGCTGAAGGTTTTACTAAAACTCTTCAACTAAATGGTGTTGGTTACCGTGCAAACGTTAAAGGTTCTGATGTGAACCTAACGTTAGGTTTCTCACATCCTGTAGTTTATAACCTTCCAGAAGGTATTACTGCAGTTTGCCCAAGCCAAACTGAAATTGTTATTACTGGCGCTGACAAACAGTCTGTTGGTCAAGTTGCAGCTAACATTCGTGCATTCCGTCCGCCTGAACCTTATAAAGGTAAAGGTGTTCGTTATTCTGATGAAGTTGTGCGTCGTAAAGAAGCCAAGAAAAAGTAGGGTAATACTATGGATAAGAAATCTGCACGTCTTCGTCGCGCAACTCGCGCACGTAAGAAAATGCAAGAATTGGGTGCTACACGTTTAGTGGTTAATCGCACTCCAAGCCATACTTATGCACAGGTTATTACACCGAATGCGGAAGTATTGGTTTCTGCTACAACAACAGAAAAAGCAGTTCGTGAAATGATCAGCTATGGTGGTAACGTTGAAGCAGCTAAAGTAATCGGTAAACTGATTGCTGAGCGAGCTATCGAAAAAGGCGTTACTAAAATTGCTTTCGATCGTTCAGGTTTCCAATATCACGGTCGTGTTGCAGCACTAGCTGACGCCGCTCGTGAAGCTGGCCTTCAGTTCTAAGGCAGGAGTAGGAAATGTCTAAAGTTGAAAACCAAACCGGTGATCTGCAAGAGAAATTAATTGCAGTAAACCGTGTTTCAAAAGTTGTTAAAGGTGGTCGTATCTTCAGTTTCACTGCTCTTACAGTAGTGGGTGACGGTAACGGTCGCGTTGGTTTTGGTTATGGTAAAGCACGTGAAGTTCCAGCTGCTATTCAAAAAGCAATGGAAAAAGCGAAACGCAATATCGTAAGCATTGAGCTAAATGGTGTGACTCTTCAACATCCAGTTAAGGGTCGTCATTCTGGTTCTAAAGTATTCATGCGTCCAGCATCAGCTGGTACAGGTATCATTGCCGGCGGTGCAATGCGTGCAGTACTAGAAGTTGTAGGCATCCATGACGTACTTTCTAAATGTTACGGTTCTACTAACCCAATTAACGTTGTACGAGCTACAATTGGCGCGCTTACTGGTATGTCATCACCAGAACAAATCGCAGCTAAACGTGGTCTACCTGTTAAAGAAATTCTGGGGTAATAAACCATGGCTAAAATTAAAGTAACTCAAACTAAAAGTGCAATCGGTCGTTTACCTAAACACCGTGCGACACTTGTTGGTTTAGGCCTTCGTAAAATCAACCACACTGTTGAATTGGAAGATACAGCATGTGTACGTGGTATGATTAATAAAGTAGCTTACATGATTAAAGTGGAGGAAGCGTAATGTTTTTAAATACTTTATCTCCAGCAGCTGGTTCTAAGCCAAGCGCTAAACGTGTAGGCCGCGGTATCGGTTCTGGTCTAGGCAAAACTTGTGGTCGTGGTCACAAAGGTCAAAAATCTCGCTCAGGCGGCGGTATTCGACCTGGTTTTGAAGGCGGTCAAATGCCTTTGAAACAACGTCTACCTAAATTCGGTTTCACTTCACGTAAGCAGCTAGTAACAGCTGAAGTACGTTTAAATGAAATCGCTAAAGTTGAAGGTGATGTTGTTGATTTAAACACGCTTAAAGCAGCTGGTCTTGTTACTAAAAACATCCAGTTTGTTAAAGTTGTTTTATCTGGTGAAATCACTCGACCAGTTACTATTCGTGGCATTAAAGCTACGAAAGGTGCTGTTGAAGCGATTGTTGCTGCAGGCGGTCAAATCGAAGGATAGTACAAATGGCTAAAAAACCAGGATTGGATACGAATAAATCGCAAGGTGGCTTATCAGAATTGAAAAGTCGTTTATGGTTCGTGTTAGGGGCAATTATTGTCTTCCGCGCAGGATCTTTTGTTCCTATTCCTGGTATTGATGCCTCTGTACTTGCTACGCTGTTTGATTCGCAAAAGGGTACCATCTTAGAAATGTTTAACATGTTCTCTGGTGGTGCGCTTGAGCGAGCGTCTATTTTTGCGTTGGGTATTATGCCGTATATTTCGGCCTCTATTATCATTCAGTTATTAACTGTTGTTAATCCTACACTTGCCGAATTGAAAAAAGACGGCGATGCAGGACGACGTAAAATTAGCCAGTATACCCGTTATGGAACATTGTTCTTAGGTACTTTCCAAGCTATTGGTATTGCAAAAGGCTTACCTAACATGGTTGATGGACTTGTCCACAATCCAGGGTTAAGTTTTTACTTTACTGCAGTAGTAAGTTTAGTAACTGGTACTATGTTCTTAATGTGGTTAGGTGAACAAATTACCGAACGCGGTATTGGTAATGGTATCTCAATATTAATTTTTGCAGGTATTGTTGCTGGTATGCCGCCAGCTATCGGACAAACGGTTGAGCAGGTTATCGATGGTAACCTTCACGGTCTGTTATTGTTAGTGTTAGCTGGTGTTGTTTTTGCTGTTACATACTTTGTTGTATTTGTAGAGCGCGGTCAGCGTAGAATTGTGGTAAACTACGCAAAACGCCAACAAGGACGACGTGTTTTTGCAGCTCAAAGCACGCATTTACCGTTAAAGCTTAATATGGCCGGTGTTATTCCAGCTATTTTTGCTTCGAGTATAATTTTGTTTCCTGGAACGCTTGCACAATGGTTCGGTCAGAATGAAGGTTTATCTTTTCTTACTGACATTTCCTTGGCTCTACAGCCAGGACAACCTTTGTATGTAATGCTTTATGCAGCAGCAATTATCTTCTTCTGTTTCTTCTATACTGCGTTGGTATTTAACCCACGTGAAACGGCAGATAACTTGAAGAAGAGCGGGGCGTTCATCCCAGGTATTAGACCAGGCGAACAAACTTCAAGGTATATAGACAAAGTAATGTCACGATTAACTCTAGCGGGTTCTTTGTATATTACATTCATTTGTCTTGTACCATTGTTCATGACACAAGCTATGGGTGTGCAGTTCTATTTCGGTGGAACGTCATTACTTATTATGGTTGTGGTAATCATGGACTTTATGGCTCAAGTTCAGACCCATATGATGTCTCATCAATATGGTGACGTACTTAAGAAAGCTAATTTAAAAGGCTACGGTCGCTAAATTAGTTTGAGCATGTCCTATAACAGTTACGGAGTAAGAAATGAAAGTTCGTGCATCTGTTAAAAAGATTTGTCGTAATTGCAAAGTGATCAAACGTCACGGTGTAATTCGTATAATCTGTGTTGAACCAAAGCATAAACAACGCCAAGGTTAAACAGTTTTAGAAGCTTGGGCTAGATTTGTTAATCTATTCCCAAGTTTCTATTGCAATACATCTCTCTTCTGAGTATCCTTACGGGCTTTTCGAAGAGAGCAAAATTTTTTTTTAAACCCTTAAGTGGAGTGGTATAGTGGCCCGTATAGCCGGCATTAACATTCCTGATCAAAAGCATACAGTCATTGCCCTGACTGGTGTTTTCGGTATTGGTGCAACACGTGCGAAAGCAATCTGTGCTGCAACTGGTATCGCTGAAACAGCTAAGATCAGAGAGCTAGAAGAAGCTCAACTAGAACTTCTTCGCGAAGAAGTAGGTAAATACACTGTAGAAGGTGACCTACGTCGTGAAGTAAGTATGAATATCAAGCGTCTGATGGACCTCGGTTGTTACCGTGGTATTCGTCACCGTCGCAGCTTACCTCTACGTGGTCAACGCACTAAAACAAATGCGCGCACCCGTAAAGGTCCGCGTAAAGCTATCAAGAAATAGGAGCTGACGAGTAATGGCTAAAACCCCAACTCGCGCTCGTAAGCGCGTTAAAAAGCAAGTTGCTGACGGTATTGCACACGTTCATGCTTCTTTCAATAACACTATTGTGACAATCACAGATCGCCAAGGTAATGCTTTATCTTGGGCAACTGCAGGCGGCTCAGGCTTCCGTGGTTCTCGTAAGTCAACTCCATTCGCTGCGCAGGTTGCTGCTGAGCGTGCTGGTGAAATGGCTAAAGAGTACGGTCTGAAAAACTTAGAAGTTATGGTTAAGGGCCCTGGTCCTGGTCGTGAATCTTCTATTCGTGCATTGAATGCGATTGGTTATAAAATTACTAACATCACTGATGTTACACCAATCCCTCACAATGGTTGTCGTCCACCTAAAAAGCGTCGCGTATAACGTTTTTAGGAATATTGGAGAAAGAACATGGCTAGATATTTGGGCCCAAAGCTCAAGCTTAGTCGTCGTGAAGGTACAGATCTTTTCTTGAAAAGTGGCGTACGTGCGATTGAATCTAAGTGTAAAATTGATAACGCACCTGGTGTACACGGTGCTCGTAAACCTCGTCTATCTGACTACGGTTTACAACTACGTGAAAAGCAAAAAGTTCGTCGTATGTACGGTGTACTTGAAAAGCAATTCCGTAACTTATATAAAGAAGCTGCTCGTCTGAAAGGCAACACTGGTGAAAACCTACTTGCTTTATTAGAAGGCCGTCTAGATAACGTTGTTTATCGTATGGGCTTTGGTTCAACTCGTGCGGAATCGCGCCAGTTAGTAAGCCACAAAGCAATCGTTGTAAACGGTAAAGTTGTAAATATCCCTTCTTACAAAGTGAAAGTTAACGATACAGTTAGCATTCGCGAGAAGGCTAAGAAGCAAGCTCGTATCGCTTCAGCTCTTGAAATTTCAGAGCAGCGTGAGAAAGCATCTTGGGTTGAAGTTGACAGTAAGACACTTGAAGGCGTTTTCAAACGTGTTCCTGAACGTTCTGATCTGTCTGCAGACATCAACGAACAGCTTATTGTTGAACTTTACTCTAAGTAAGGTTAACTTCATAAGAGAGGACATACATGCAGGGTTCTGTAACAGAATTTCTAAGACCAAGACTTGTTGATATTGAGCAAATTAGCTCAACACGTGCCAAGGTAACACTTGAACCGTTAGAGCGTGGCTTTGGTCACACTCTTGGTAACGCTTTACGTCGTATTCTACTTTCTTCTATGCCAGGTTGTGCTGTAACAGAAGTTGAGATCGATGGCGTACTCCACGAGTACAGTAGTAAAGAAGGTGTTCAAGAAGATGTTCTTGAAATTCTTCTTAACTTGAAAGGTCTTGCAATCAAACTTGAAGGCAAAGACGAAGCGCTATTAACGTTAACTAAGTCAGGTACAGGTCCTGTATTGGCAGGTGACATCACACATGATGGTGATGTTGAGATTATAAATCCAGAACACGTGATTTGTAATTTAACCGGTCAAGCAGATATCAGTATGCGTATTCGTGTTGCAAAAGGTCGTGGTTACGTACCTGCTTCTGCACGTGTTCATGCTGATGATGAAGAGCGCCCTATCGGTCGTTTGCTTGTTGATGCTGCATTCAGCCCTGTAAGCCGTATCGCTTACAATGTTGAATCTGCTCGTGTAGAGCAACGTACTAACCTTGATAAGTTAGTAATCGATATGGAAACTGATGGAACATTAGATCCTGAAGAAGCTATTCGTCGTTCTGCTACAATTCTGGCTGAACAGCTTGATGCTTTCGTTGATCTTCGTGATGTAACGGAACCAGAGCAGAAAGAAGAGAAACCAGAGTTCGATCCGATACTGCTACGTCCTGTTGATGATTTAGAACTTACTGTTCGTTCAGCTAACTGCCTAAAAGCAGAAGCGATTCACTATATTGGTGATCTTGTTCAGCGTACTGAGGTTGAGTTACTTAAAACGCCTAACCTTGGTAAGAAATCTTTAACTGAAATTAAAGATGTTCTAGCTTCACGTGGTCTTTCTCTAGGTATGCGCCTAGAAAACTGGCCGCCTGCAAGTATTGCGGACGAATAGTAAACACTAGTCAAAAGATTTTTGTAAGAAGGATAAGTTCATGCGCCATCGTAAGAGTGGTCGTCAACTAAATCGTAACAGTAGCCACCGTCAGGCTATGTTCCGTAATATGGCATGTTCTTTAGTTAGCCACGAGATCATTAAAACGACTCTGCCTAAAGCTAAAGAATTACGTCGTGTAGTTGAGCCTCTAATTACACTTGCTAAAACGGATAGCGTAGCTAACCGTCGTCTAGCATTTGCTCGTACCCGCAGCGATGAAGTTGTAGGTAAACTATTTAAAGAATTAGGCCCACGTTTCGAAAACCGTTCAGGCGGTTATACTCGAATCTTAAAATGTGGTCTACGTACTGGCGATAAAGCTCCTATGGCTTACATCGAACTAGTAGATCGTCCAGCTGTTGAAGCTGCTGACGAAGAATAGTATTAGAAGCCAGAGCTCACGCTCTGGCTTTTTTATTGCTCTTAATTATCATCTGAATAATTCCTAATTCCTAATTCCTAATTCCTAATTCCTAATTCCTAATTCCTAATTCCTAATTCCTAATTCCTAATTCCTCCTAGATTTTTTTCTGATGTTGAAAATAACTTTCTTCTTATTCGTTAATACCGATAATTTAAAAATGTCTCTTATTTTTGTTTACTGAATACTCTTTTGTAGTAATAGACAGCATTTAAACTGATTATTAACGGGTTTCATTTGTTTTTGTCTGGTATACACCTAGATTGTTCGCTTTTTGATCTCATTCTGTTTTTTTAATATTTATTGTAATTAACGCTTGCCAATGTGATCTATATCTCTATAATGCGACCTCACTGACACGGCAGCAGCCGCTCAGTATGCTCTT
>NZ_FPLG01000046.1:0-18454 GCF_900120065.1 Moritella viscosa | reverse complement strand
TCTTATATATCTTATATGTCTTATATATCTTATATGTCTTATATATCTTATATATCTTATATATCTTATATATCTTATATAGGTTGTATATCATAATACACCAAAGATTCAAGATCGAAAAAACACACACTTAAACTTTTCATCCATTTTAAAGTGAAAATAAAATTTACAATCTTAATGACTTGCCGAATTTATAATCTTGGAAACCTTCATAATTTCCATCTTCAACTTCCTTCATAGAATCTTTTAATATTTTCATCCCTTCTTTCTTACTCATTTTCTTACTGCTAATTGTTATAGTTATTTTTTTCCCTATGTTTTTTGCTTTAGTAAATAGATTTACAATTGCTTTTTTGATACTTGAGAATGTGTAATGTGAGTATTTAATCCATTTCCCTGCGTAAAACTCAGCACTAACCAGTTTTTCATACTGCAACATTCCTGCATTTTGAAGGTTTTCAAATGCATTATTAAGTATCTGATTTACATTCTTTTTAATCACTAGAACTTCAATTAAATACTCTTGCTTCAAGAATTTATCTTTTGATATATTAGAGATTGATTGTGTTAGTAAAAACAAAACACCTGCCGTTTTGTTTGACTTAACTTTACGAAAATCATCATTCTGAACAATCGTTAAAGCTTTTCCCTCTTCGTTTATATAAGCGATAAACCCTTCTGAGAATTTGAACGTTAAAGTGTTATCCTTTTCGTTATGCTCTAAGATTGAGAAGATCGAAAATGAATCTGTTCTTAACGTTTTTTTCTTTCTAAAATCATATTTAGTGATTGTGATTTCTTTATCGTTAGACAATTCATTACAGAACTTTTGAACGAACCCTTTTACCTCAGAGATAGTAACGTTAGATTTAATGCTACAAGCTCTTAGAATCGTTGATTTAGAACCACATTCAAGAGTTATAGGCTTATCATCAGCGTGAGCCATAGCTGCGTGTTGGTGAACCTTAAGACATTCACTAAAGAGTAATGCACCAGATTTTAAATCAATTTTTAAACCGTTAAGATCAACGATCTCGCTTCTGAAAACGTTTGTTACTGGTTTTGTCTGTATTTCTTTTGTATGACCGATAAATCCGCTTGAAAGTAGTGATGTAACTTGAATTAATGTTTCTTTTGAGAAACCTTTTGGATATGAGTTGTATGGTGTAAGCATATTTTTTTCCTTTGTTTTCAGTGTTTTTATAAACTTCAAAAGAAAAATAATTACTTACTATATTGACAATAATTGTTTTACATGGTTTAAATATAGTATCTTTTTTTGTTATTAAGATACTTATTAAAAGTCAATCTGGTAAATTGGCTTTTTCTTTTTCTGTTATATGTAAATGTTTTACATCAGAAATAATATAAATCAAGTCATGATGTATAAATTAATTACATTATGGCTTTTTTACATCTTATTTTAAAAGCCGCTCCGCAAAGAAAATCAAAGATTTTCAGTTCTGATAAAGGATTTATATCTTCTTAACACTTCACAATTGAAATTAAGTATCAAGCTCAAAACATCCAGAAAAAAGCAACTTGTTGCGTATCGGGCAACGCCCAAAGATCTTTTTATAAATAACTTTCCTCCTTAAATTTTATGTGCGTAATATTCTCAATATTACTCTATCTAAACTTAACGTATCTTTTAATGTATCTAAATACATAGAAGGAAATTAAACAATTAGGAAAAATATCATTGAACAGTTAAATAATCAGGAATTCCCTATTAAATAATCAGGAAAAAAATGTGTTTTACCTCCCCCTTTGACAGTGTTTTATTCCTTAATTCTAAATGTTTTTATTGTTTTCTTTTTAAAAACTCCCCCCCCCCCACTTTCTTACTATATTTCAGAAGCTTAAAAATGCCCTACACAGCGTTTTAATGGTATGGGTGATACGTAGCTCAACATTACTATATAAATCGCTAAGAAATGATTTTAAACAACTAATTATAAAACATTCAACAATAATTAAGTTTTAGACAGTTACAGGATTTAAAATAATACAGAAGCTTATAAGGGCGATCTAAGAGGTTTTAATATAAGAAGTAACAACGAATATTCATTACTTAAAATGATGTATTTAAAGTTTTGAAATTTTCTGTTTTTGACGCTAGAAATTGAGGAGTTTATTTGAAGTGTTATTGAAACCATGCTAAAACTAAACACGACTAAACAACAAAAAATAGAATATCAAAAAAGTGATGAAGCAAGAAATATGATGTAGATATAAAACACTATAAGGAAAAGACTCTTTAAAATCAAAGAGTTGATGGCGGAGGAGGAGAGATTTGAACTCTCGAAGAGCTATTAACCCTTGCTGGTTTTCAAGACCAGTGCATTCGGCCACTCTGCCACCCCTCCGCAGCAATGAATCGAATAATATAGAAATAGAGTTTAATTGTAAATACAAAAATTACGTCAAACCACACTCTCGCTCACCTTCAGCACAACCTGTTCAAAAAACAATCCAAACTAATAATCTAGTTCTAACAATATGGATATTAAAGGAAAAGATTAGTACTTTTTAATCTTGTTATGACGCACATTGCAGTTTGTTACGCCAAAAAACACTCACATATAGGTATCAACACCGAGTTTTATATCACATATAGATAAAATTCAATCACTTAAAACTTCACGATTATAATAAACAATATACGTTTACTAACACTTTTGTATTAGTAAGGTTAAACTAATGCATCAATAATATATTATATATTTCAATAGGTCGTAGCATGCAGTTTTCAACCATTAAGCAGCAAATCCTTTTCTGGGGTAGTGCAAGTTTAATTGCGGTAGTCACCGCAACATTTAGTTTTAGTTACTTTAATAGCAATAACTTAAGTGACGAGATACAAACTCTCGTACTTAAAGATACCGAATCGGCGATTAAACAACGACTCTCATTAAGTGCAAACGTTGAAGCTCAACATATTGCTTCCACCTTTAATAAAGCAATGAGCATAACAACAGGTCTAGCCGCGTCATTTAGCAACAAAACCCCCGTCATATCGCGGGAAGCCGTCAATGCAATGCTACAAAATACGCTAGAGAAAAACAAAGACATATTAAGTATTTATACTGGCTGGGAAGTAAACCAATTTGACGGTCAGGATGCTGTAAATACCGACATGCCTCACTCCCAAGCAAGTGGTGTATTTGCCCCATACTGGAATCGTTCAGCCAATGGAACCGTTGCACTACAAGCACTTGGGGACTTTTATGCAACAAAACTAAGTGCCACTGGATTTCGAGCTTCAGAGTGGTATTTATGTCCAATGGAAAGTAAGACTGCCTGTGTAACCGATCCATCAAGCTTTAATGTTCAAGGTGTTGAAACATTACTCAGTTCATTTGTTGCACCAGTGATCCGTGATGGTCAATTCATTGGTATGTTCGGGGTTGATTATTCTCTCAATTTCCTACAATCACTTGCTCAAGATACTGCCCAACGATTATTCTCAAACCAAAGCCAAGTCTTGATTATCAGTTCAGCGGGTGTCATTGCTGCAGACAGTAAACAGGCTGATAACATCGGTAAAAAACTCAATTCAATTGCCATTAAAAATCTGTTGAGTAAGCGCCTTATTGACGAAACGGTTACTGTCGAAAACGATTTTCTTACGTCAAAACAATTTAATGCTACTGGCGTAACACAGCAATGGGAAGTGATCATTATCACCCCTCGACATGTGGCCTTAGCGAGCACCAAACCATTTATTAAAGCGGTGGATAATGGTTTCTTTACAAATCTTAAAAGCCAACTTGGTATTGCAGTTCTGACCAGTATCCTCGGCATTATACTTATGTGGATTGCTGCTCAGTCTATTTCCAAACCAATTCGTTATTTAGTCGACAAAGTTCGCCAATTGACACAATCTGGTGGCGATCTCACACAATCTTTAAATATTCAGCGCCATGATGAAACAGGCCAATTAGCTGAATACCTGAATATTTTTATTGCCAACGTTAGAGGTGTTGTAGCAGACGTTGCTGTGACTTCTGAGCACTTAAATACCAGTGCTAAAATAACGGCAAATGCAGCCGACCAAGGTTTATTAAAAATTGCCGAACAACAGCTAGAGATTGAACAAGTAGCGACAGCAACTAATGAAATGTCTTCTACAGCACACAGCGTATCAGATAGCGCCCAAGTCACAGCACAAGCAGTATCTGAAACTCAAAAAGCAGTGAATAACGGCCAATTAGTTGTCGAAGCCAATGCCGATGGTTTAAGAAGTTTATCGCAGAATGTCTCTCACGCTACACAAGTTGTCGCAGAACTAGAATCACGCAGTGAAGGTATTGTTGCGATCTTAGAAGTAATACGTAATATTTCAGCGCAAACTAATTTACTTGCGCTCAACGCAGCAATTGAAGCGGCACGCGCGGGTGAGCAAGGCCGTGGTTTCGCAGTTGTTGCCGATGAAGTACGTAACCTAGCCACGCAAACGGCAACATCTACAGATGAAATTCAAGTCGTCATAGATTCACTACGTGACTATAGTCGTCAAGCAGTAGAAGCGATGGATACCAGTGGCAGCTTAACCAGCTCTTGTCTGGGCCATGCCACAAATGCAGTTGACGCCTTAAAGCAAATCAATGAACAAAGTTGCCGGATACAAGATATGGCACACCAAATAGCCAGTGCTGCTGAAGAACAAGCTGCGGTAACAGAAGAAGTAAATCGTAATATTGTCGCAATCAGCAACGTTGCAGTGAGTATCGCAGACGGTGCCAAAACATCCCAACAAGAAAGTGCTAATGTTGCACAATACACAGTAGATGTGAGTAATAAAATAAATAATTTCCAGTATTAATACCAGCGGTTAGTTAGTCAATCTATATGCATAGCCCAGTCATAATCTGCCTGGGCTTTTTTACAAGCGTTGTAACACCTACAACACACTATATTAACTGTCTATTCGTTTAGGAAAAACGTATAATACCGACATTAATCCTAATACAATGAGAACCCCATGAAAGAAACAAATCCAATATTGACGAAATTCTTTGCTGATGCAAAACCTAGCCAACAAGTTTGGGGTTTACAAGACAAGTCAGGTGAAGATTGGGTTGTTTGCGATTCAGTAAACTTTGAAAACACAGATGCAATGCCACTTTGGTCTACTCAAGCATTAGCGCAAGAACATTGCTGTGATGAATGGAAAGCGTTTAAACCAACGGCTATCTCGGTATCTGACCTACTTGAATTTTGGATTGAAGATCTAAACGAAGATAACGTGATTGTAGGCCTTAACTGGGTATCGGAAGGCGAGTGTGCAGAACTTGAACTAGCAGAATTCACACAATCAGTTGTGGATATCGAAGCGCTTTAGTTCTTAACATTTATCGCAATACATGAAAGTGCTTATCTGATACCAGTTAAGCACTTATTCCGTTAACCTCCCCCCACATTACCTGCATTAAACTAACGAAAACATCGACCAATCACAGAGCATACTCCATGTTGTCTCAATTTCAGGTGTCGTAGTCCAAAGTACACCAACGGCTATCATCATACCTAATGCCAATAACTTGCTGTCCAAATCGACTAGTTTCAGCGCCGTACCAAATGAACGCTTTATCTTAATATTCCGTAAATCAACACTGTATATTTCATCAAGCATTAAATGTATAAAGCCACCTAAAAATACAAAACCACCAGACAACCAAGCAAGGCTATCCGCCTTATCAGTATCGATACCATCGACGTTCGCAATTACCTGAGTCGTAATAAGTCCAGATAACACTAAGAACAGTAGCGAGTGGCAGCAGCCTCTATGCACGGTTAAGCGCTCAAAAATAGTCCTAAGTACATACTTCATAAACCCATAAACAACCGCAGGTATAGCGATAACTTCAACGAAACTCAATTCACCAAAATACTCTCTGGTCATATAACGCATTATTATCAAAATAACAGCAAACGAAAAAATGTTAAATATAGTATCAAGAGAGGTCGAGTTATCCGAATCAATATCAGGTAACAATCCACCGATTGTCCCTAAGAACCAAAGCCAAATCGCGGTATCGAGTTCAATGTGACCAGCCGCAACCAAACTGGCAGAAGAAACACCTGTTAATAGTACTGCCACGTTAAGATGTGTGTTGAAATTTGCCATTATTCTCTTATATCATAGAATTTAATGCTACTAGTATATGATAGATAACAATAAATTAATCATTAGATTGGAACTAATACGCTTAAATGTCTATCATATTAAAAGCTCTATTTATTTAAAATAAACGATTCAATGACCAGCGCGACACCGTCATCATTATGGCTTGCTGTAATATGATTAGCGATGGCTTTAATATCATCACTGGCATTATCCATTGCCACACCCAAACCGGCGTATTCCAACATTTGTTTATCGTTACCTGCATCACCCATACAGATCACTTCATCCGCATTAATACCAAATTGGTCAGCGATGGCTTTAACACCGATACCTTTGTGACTATCTGTATGTAGAAACTCTAAAAAGAAAGGGGCGCTTTGCAAGATGTTATATTGCTGATAAATCTCTGCGGGTAACTGAGCGATAGCCGCAGACAGTTTCTCAGGCTCATCAATCATCATTACTTTTAGTATTTCTTCATCATCACTCAAGGTGCTAAAGTCGACTTCAGTGATCGTCAGGTCATTAATTTTAGCTTCATGGTCTGTATAATAATTATGCTTAGGCGTAATCAAGCCATGTTTTAATGAGAATGCATGTACATAAACACCCAACTTATTCGCTAAACTCGCCAAGCTTTTCGCATCGGCACCAGTCACTGTTTGACTGCGTAACAATTTCTTATCTGCAACTTGATATACCAAGCTGCCATTATAGCAAGCAACATAATCATCATTGCCTATCATACCCAACTCTTCTAGCGCCCAGTTCATTCCCTCTAGCGGTCGACCCGAAGCAAGCACTACACGCGTACCCTGCGCTATAGCAGCAAGGATCGCCTGCTTATTACGCGGTGAAATAGCACCTTGAGAATTAAGTAAAGTACCATCCATATCTAACGCGACTAATTTATACATACAACCTCAGGAAATTACACCAATAATATCGTGGTTATATTACAACAAAGAGGTGGTAAGTTCAGAGTTAGGTATAAAACATCCTTATCTCATCACACTTTTATGTAATAAATACACATAAAAAAGCGGTGGCATCGAGTAAACCCAATACCACCGCTTTATATTCAAATAATGTTAAAAAGACCGACTTAGCTCAATAACACCGCACTATTTCATCGCGCTGTATCAACGAGCTACATCGAAATTGCGAAAACAACACCTAGAATAACAACCGCACCCAGTAATAGCAGTGGGTTAAACTTACGTAATTGTTTTGCTTTCGCTTTAATTTCTTTACTATTTACACGCTGAAACTGCCCTACTACGGCTGTAATATTAGTATCAATGATTGCCACAGACTCATCACATTCCGTGTCGTTATTACACGGAACATCTTCTGTAACTAACGCAAAGTCACCGCTAAATGAATACATAGTGAAATCTTCACCACCTTCAGAGAAAGTTTTCTTTTCCACATTTGTATTTAAAATAGCATTACAACCTATGTCTGCCGCCAACTGTTTAATATGGCTACGACCTTCGTTTTGATCTTTAAAGAAACGTGTGCTCAATGTATGTCTTGCAACAACATGTCCGTATCTTGGTTGGTTGCTTTTTGCAGTGAAAAAAGCAACTAACTGTTTTTTAAAGTTAACATCTGGTACGTGCACTTGTTTTGCGGCAAGGCCTTTTGGTGTTTCTGTTGGTTCAAAATCAACAATAACATCCTTCACCAATTTAGATTCATTGGCTTTATCGAGCAAGCTCGACACATGTAAGAAATAACTCTCGCCATCATCGCCACAAATAAAACCAAACTTCTTTGCAGAAATGTACGATATAATTTTTCCTTTCACTTAACTTAGCTCCTTCAGCATTGCTCTAGACCCGACTAGGCCATTTCTTTAATTGTTTTTTTCACTTTCTTTAATGCCATTTTCTTTTTCAATGGCGATAGGTAATCAATAAACAGCGTACCTTTAAGATGATCAATCTCGTGTTGCATTGCAATCGCTAAGAAACCATCGTCATTGATTTCAATTGCGTTACCTTCACGATCCAATGCCGTTACTTTCACTTTTGTATAACGCTCAACATCAGCATAGTAGCCAGGAATAGATAAACACCCTTCTTGACCCGACTCGATGCTTTCACCTTCAACAACAACTGGGTTGATTAATACCATAGGTTCATTACGACCCTCTGAAATATCAATAACAACAACGGCTTCTTTACGACCAACTTGCGTCGAAGCAAGGCCAATACCATCATCTGTTTTATACATAGTATCAAGCATGTCATCAATTAATGTTTGAACTGTACTTACATCCGTTACTTTTTCAGCTGGTATCTCTAATTTTTTGTTTGGTGCCGTAAGAATAGTTAATACTGCCATATGTCTTTGAATCCCGGTTTTGTTAATTTATTACAAACGTGCGTATTTAAAGCGCCGCATTATAGCGCATAATAGGCCCTAGTTTCTAGTTGATAGATTACGATAATCGAGAGATATTTGAAACTTATGTATATTTATTTCAGATAGATGGCAAATTAATGCCTTATCGGCTTGTTTTTAGCTATTTATATTCTAAATAATGAGGGATTAGAGGAAGTATAGAAAGAAGTGACACTGTGCGCTTAATTACACAGTGCCACATTACTGTAAAATTATTTCAAACTGGCATAATATGCAGAAATATTAGCAATATCAGTATCAGATAACGTCATAGCCATGCCCTTCATTGTTGGATCTTGACGTTTTCCAGATTTAAACTCTTTCAATTGCTTGGCCAAATACATTGCTTTTTGACCCGCTAGGTTCGGGTACATTGGCACAGAAGAGATCCCAGCAGCACCATGGCAAGCTGCGCACATCGCTACTTTTAATTTACCAGCTGCAATATCGGCTGCCGATACTACAGCTGGAATTGCGAACATACTAACTAATATAACTAAAGACAATTTTTTCATTTCAATATTCCTTATAAATTATTATTTCAAGTAACCGTTCCCAGCCAAAATATTATTTATACATTACCTAGACAATATTTCTCGGTGCAAAAGAGAAAGCACGAAATTCATGTTTATATTTAGATTCACCAATTTTCCTGATTTTCGATACACCCATTTTAAAGTTGTAGTTTCCACTGATCTGGTCAACAACTCGCGTAGTGAGTGAATTTGATGGCTGGCGCATATCAATCATATTGGCATATAGCGCCCCCTGTTTGGTTGCAGAAGTCACAATTACCACCGCAGTCACCGCGGCTTTATCAAGCTGGATATGACCATTTTTCAGCAAGCTACTAAATTGGAAATCATCGCCTTTAACACCTAAGATCGTGTCTTTAAAATTAGCTACTCGATCAGAATACATCATCACTTGGTCGCCCGATTCAATACCACGTTTCTTAGCATCTTCAGGGTGGATCTCAACCCAGTTTTCAGGCCAACGTTGTTGCACATATGCACGACGTTCAACATCATCAAAACCAGACTGCCAAATTTCGTTAACGCGACCATTAGAGAACCACAGCTCATCTTCTCTTGGCTGTAACCAAGCATAAAAATCACTGAACAGATCCCAAGGATGTTTCTGCAGATTGATCTTGCCTGTTTGGCTATTAAAAGCCGTTAACTGTTTCTTCAACACGTTCTGACCTTGTGGGCCATTCGCTAAACCTTTTTCAGCTAATGTTGCAGCGGTCATTTCAGTATCATGTAAACGTTTAGTGCCCACTAATTTTTTAGTATCGTAATTATAGAACACAGGTCCTTGAATGCCTTCAGTGCCATATTCTCTGAGTTTTTGATGTAAGGTTTTACCTTCGATATGAGCAGCCACTTTTATCATGTGGAAATCTTTACGACTACCTCGGCTAAAACGTGATGCTTCTTCTGCTACATCGTTAGAAGTTTCCCAATCAAAACCGTCAAAGCCCATGCGTTTCGCCAATTGACCAACAATCCACCAATCTGGTTGTGCTTGTCCTGGCGCATCATTGAATTTTTGATAAAGACGCAGACGTCGCTCGCCATTGGCACGCATAAAGTCAACCTCACCCCAAGTGGCCGCAGGGAAAACGATATCTGCAAACTTAGCGCCGATTGGATCACGTAAATAAATATCTTGGTTGATCACCACCATGCCACCGGAGTCCGCACGTTTTTTCAAGGTGTCGATGATCTCTTGTTTATCATAGCTATAGACTTGATGTGGGTTCGAGGTGACTAATTCCCAGAATTTTTTCTGCAGACCTTGACTACCACACATAGATTGGATCCACGTGGTACCAATAACATGCGCAAAACGGGTATGACCTGAATATAAATAACGGTCCGTATCCAATGCTCTACGACGACGCCCTGGTAGTTTTTCAGGTGATTTATTACGCGGTAATTTACCGCCTGATTGACCACCACGCTGGTGACCACCAAAACGACCCACAACGCGCCCTTCACGACCACCAGCCCCGACAACCGTTGCTAACGTTGAAATAGCATTGGTATTGGCCGTATTATTTGACCAGTAAAAACCTTTCTCAATACCAATCGATGTTTTGGGACGCACGCCATTCACAGGTTTCGCCATCATTTCAGCAGCTTTATAGATCTTAGCTACATCAATACCGGCCATTTTCGCCGCGTATTTAGGATCAAACTCGTCTTGTGCTTGGTTCCATTTTTTATAATCTGCAAAACCGTCAGTTTGGAATTTTCCCCAAGTGGTACGCCACTGCCAAGGTGTATTACGGGTACCCTGACCAAAACCAGAGTTAGACTCCCATTTGTTATTGACCCATTTATCAATCCATTCATCATCTTGCCAACCATTGTCCATAATCACGCGTAATATCGCGCCAATCACCAAGTTGTCAGAACCTGGGTTAAGATCGATATGTAAGCCGCCATGTTTTTTCATGTAAGCAATACCGGCGGTTTCTCTTGGGTTCAAGATCACGGTTTTCATACCGCGCTGAATAGCTGGCATCATAAATTGAGTAAACAAGATAGTTTTGGTTTCGTATGGGTCGGTACCGCAAACCATTAACGTATCAGCTGCCCCCCAATCGTCATAACTTGGGCCAAAGTTATCAAAACCCGCATCACGGAAACCCGGTGTAGAAGTAACGTCTGATGGCGTATCATGGAAACTAAAGTTAGCCGTATTAATATGACGTAATGCATATTTGGTGATCGCATAGGTATTCTCAATATATTGGTAAGAGTAGGTTTTCACACCATAGGCATTAGTACCGTATTTATCAATAACATAACTACCCACCTCAGCAGCAATATCCAAGGCAAAATCCCAAGGTACAGGTTGTAAGCTACCACCAATACGTACTAACGGTTGTGTTAAGCGATCACGTGTTCCTGTTGCCGGGTTATAAACTTTTTGCGCTAATAACCCACCACGCATCGACGAATCACCCATCTTATTCACGACTGAACTGTCTTTGTCTGGCACAATAACAATATGATGCGGCTTACCTAAATGCATAACCACATTATGCTGTGATGGCGCAACCCACGCTTGTAATGGCGCACTTGGGAAATTGATACCGAATGCATTTTCACTGGCTTTTTGACCTCCATTGGCTTTTTCTAACGGCCACCGATAAACCTTGTATCCACAAGCAACAATACAATAATCACACGCAGTAGTAATTACTTCAGCGTTCGCTGGCGGTAACGGTGCATGGTCTTCTGGAATATAAAAATTAGTTGTCATAATTAAGCCCCCTGCATGGCAATAATATTATCAGTTCGGCCAAACAGCAGCCCCATGATACCAACGGCATAAATCTCATCACCGTCTTGTTCAAGTAATACCTGTGGTAAACTTTCATACGCTTGACCAGACACAATAATACCGTGACGACGTAGATCAAACGTCGACAAATGGAATGGACATTGCCCCAATACACGATGTTCACCAACCACTTTATACTGACCATCAAGTGGCCCACCTTGGTGAGTACACATTAATGAGAACGCCACTATGTCTTGTTTATGACCAAGTCCACCACCTGCTTTAACACCCATTTTTGTAATAATGGCACGTGAATTAGGACCATTATCTGGGTAATTAAAATTAACAGGCTCATTCAACTTCAACTCACTGACTTTAGCTATAAGCTGTCTTGGATAGCCAACAATACGCGCTTGAACACTTTGCGCTTGTACGGTGCCTGGAAATAAAGACAGTGAAACGACACTCGCAGCACTTGCCAACGCACCGGTATACATAAGAAAGTCACGACGTGAGACCATACATTTTTGATGCTCTTCTGTACTTTCAGTCTTCATTTTTTCTTTACGCTCTGCATTGCGTTTTTTTCTATCAAAGATCATTTTGTCGCCTCCGCAAGTTGTTGCTCGGTGAATAGACGCTGATAAGGGGGTAGTGTTGGATAATCCATGGTGATACGTTCGCCAGAGAAAGCATCTAAGAATGCTAATAAATCTGATTTTTCGGCCATCGTTAAGCCCAGAGGTTTAATTAGCGCACTCTTCGTCGCAAGGTATCCAGTCGAACGTCCATCGGCTGCAATACCACCGCGATCATAGAAATCAACCACATCTGCTAGTGTTGCTAACGTGCCATTGTGCATATACGGAGCGGTATATTTGGTATAACGTAAACTAGGAGTTCGGAATTTACCCTTCATTTCTTTGCGTTTACCACGGAAATAAACACCCGGATCGGCTTTGGTTTTACGGTACATTTTCTCGTTAGAACCTTTGGAATACAGCTCATAACGGAAAGTAATCTGTGCAAGAGCCTCTGAATCCCAGCGTAAGTTAGTTGGCACTCCAATGTTGTAGTATTTCTGATCACTTGCTAACGCACTGTTATGGCAAGCTATACATTGTGCTTTTCCTTCAAATAAGATTTTACCCTTAAGTTGCTGCTGCGTTAGCGCAGTTTTATCACCCATTAAGTAGTTATCTAATGGTGTATCAGTTTGTACTAGCGTACGTTCAAAGGCAGCCATCGCTTTCCAGACGTTGCTGACCTTCGGATAGTTATCACCAAACACTTGGTTAAAACTGCTTACGTATTCAGGAATAAGCGCTAATCGTGCTTCCATGATGTCATCTTCGCCATTACCAGCAACCGCTCCTTTCGCCGCACTCTTCGCTTGGCCTTCAAGTGATTTACTTGAACCAGCCCAGAATAATTTGCCGTAATACGCAGAATTAATAATGGTTTGACTGTTACGCCAATGCACAGTACCCGGATAACCGAGTGATAGATCTGTTGGGAAATCCCAACCCAACGCAGGATTATGACAAGCCACACAGGCTGTTGAACCATCCCCACCAATACGACCATCAAAGAATAGCTTTTTACCTAACTCAATTTTTTCTGCTGTCATTGGATTATCTGCAGGGATAGAGACAGCACCCAATGGTGCCAATGCTGGTAGCATCATGCCATTAAGCGTGATCGGTTTTAGTGACGCAGCGACAATCTCAGCCGTGATCGCATTTTTATCTACCTTATCGTTTTTATCGTCTTGTTGGGCACAAGCTGGGACTGTAGTAATTGTCAGTAACAGCGTGACCAATGTAGACAAGTTGATTTTTTTACTCATCTCGTCCTCCTTAATTTTTAGCACTTTGCCAATCGGCAACGGGGGCATAGTTATAATCGGACTGAATCCAAACATGTTTGTCAGTCGTTAAAGGCTCACTTGATAATGACTTCAAGAATGCAACTAGGGCTTTTTGTTCTTTCCATGTCAGATTCAACGGCTTCAAACGGCTGTCTTTGTTTTTGTCAGAACCTCCACCGGTATTATAAAAAGCCACCACGTCTTCAAGCGTATCCATTACACCGTTATGCATATAAGGTGCTGTTTGCTTTAATTCGCGTAATGTTGGGGTCATAAATTTACCCATATCCGAACCATCTGCTTTATGCGTTTGCACATGAGCACCGACATCACGTTTTAAATTCATGTAATTTTCATTACCCATGAACATGTTAAAAGCGATAAAGGTGTGATGACGCATTGGGTCACGGAAAATATCTAAGTTTTCTTCAACGCCTGTATTATAAGGTTTTCCATCACTTAGCAGAGGTCCATTGTGGCATTGCACACAACCCGCTTTACCGGTAAATATCACTTGGCCTTTACGGGCGAGTTCTGACATTTCGTCTTTGTCGAATGGCGTGGTTTTTGAAGTTAACGTTTTTAAAAATTCAGGGATCGCTTTACGAATAGATCCATTAGAAGGTTCGCCATAACCGGCGGCTTTAAACATGTTCACATAAATAGGATCTTGTTTAACACGCTCTTGCATTAAGCGCATATCCATATTCATTAACCAATCTTCGGTTAACATTTCACGTGTTACATCATTCAAATTGGTACCAAGACGACCATCGTGAAACCACACTTGTTTATAAGCCGTATTGATAAGTGTTGGTACATTACGGAAACCTTTACTGCCTGGATAAGCAGGGGCTAACGCATCTGGATGTGAAAACCCACTGCCAGGTTGGTGGCATGACGCGCAAGACAGCACTCCGTCGCCCGACAAACGCGTATCATAAAATAGACGTTTACCTAATTCTGCTTTTGCGGCATTCACTTTCAATGTTGGTAATGGACCAAACTCGCTGGCACCGCTTGCAGCCCAACCAGAAAATGATAACGAAAAAGTAGCAGTAAGGATCAGCATTTTTATCATTATAAAGCTCCTTTGCTTCCTATTAATTGAAATAACATTATTCACAATGGGGTAATTGCATAAACCACGCCAAAATAGAAAAATAAATTAAACAATTAATTTACAAAGACTTACATGTAAACGTGATCGAGTTAACATTGCTGTTTTTGCAACGTTTTATTAAAAAATAGAATTATTAATTGCATGAATCGTTAAATTTCACACCTATAATGAAACATTAAAATCAAACGATTATCTGTTGAAGCGCGTATATACGGGCTGCATAGCAATTCACATATTTAGGCATGTTTTATGCTTATGCCTTGTATAGACAAATGCAGAGAGGTGAATCGAATGACACTTAACATGACACAAACGAATGCAGCAATTAATGAATTAAGTAAATTACTCGAAACAGGTGACGAAGCGCAGCGTTGCTATTCGGCCCGTGCGATAAATGAAGCTAAGATAACCACAGTAACACCACAGCTCAATGCATGTTTGTACCATCAAGATCCAGATGTGGTAGTCGATGCAGCAACAGCGCTCGCCACAGTATCTGCTGGTGATTTGGAAAGTTTAGAAGATGTTGTCACAAACCACCCTGATAGCGATGCTCGATTAGCGGCTTTATCTGCTATAGCTAAACAATATGACACCGAATCACAACGCGTTGTCGACACACTCACCCGTTTCGCTACTGGTCGTACCGCCGAGGATGGCTGGGGGCTCAGTGGTGACTGGGACGATTGGTGGGATCTACAATTAACTGCGGTACAGTTACTCAGCGCTATTCAAGCAGAGAAAAAAATCGACTTGTTCGGCAAGTTGTTTATTGAGTTATTAACACAAGATCCGGAGCCAGAGCTTGAACTTGCGCTTTATCGTGCTTTAGTCGATTTCCAACCACAAGTGTTATTGCAATATTGGACCACAGCACGAAAAATGAATAAGCGCAGACTCGCACGCGCATTTGCAACCAGCGAAACGGCCACTGCACTTATCCATATGGCGGCATGCTTGCATTGTGACGATGCAGAAATTAAAAAAATAGCGATAAAAGCAATTGCGAATCACAAAAATACACAAAATGTACAGCCTTACTTAGCCAATATATTTAATTGTTTGACTGATTCAGAACCCAGTGTTCAAGAAGCGGCAGCATCCGCACTCAATCAGCTTAATCAATTAGACGCGTTACAACCAACAAAACTAATGGCGTTTGTTAAAGAGGCGCCTGATTCGAGTTTACCGAGCCTTATTCATCTGCTCTCTCGCCATACTAATCAATTAACGATATCGGATATTCACTGGCTACAGGAACAACTGACACACAGCGATAGCACCATCAAAATAGCGGCTATTGATTGTTTATCTAAACTATCAGAAACACAGACACCGTATTATTCCGATGTCTATTTAACGGCACTGAATAGCTGTTTAAACGCCATACAAGATCTGAATGTCGAGCTATATCAGCGCGCACAATTGATCAGATTGTTAAGTCAATTCAGCCAGCATGCAAGTCTGTCATTTCCGATATTAAAAACACTGCTGGAAAATGATGATACTGATGTAGCCTTGCGACAATCAGCGTTAGAAGCAATAGCCAGTGAAGCCAATGAAGATAATCAAAAATGGCTAAAACAGCTGTTACTTGGCCTAGCGTCTCAAGCTGACACTATCGAAGTAACACAAATTGATGATACCGAAAAAAAACCAGACCGTGTGGAATTAGAAGTATTGCTAGCAGAGCACAGTAGCAAGTTCCCAGATAGCCAAGGGTTTAATAATGCCCCCATTTCAACACTCGCCGCTATTCAGCAATCGAACGTTGAAGCAATACTACTCCAACCCAACGATGCCCCCAATGATCAAACATTACTAGAGATGATGGACAGCCTTGATGATGAATTTACTGCTTACAGAAATATTGTCCGTGACCATCTTGATACCGGAGAAAATCTAGCACTAAATCGTAAAAAAATTGCCCGCTTACCACACACAAACAATAAACTGTTAGCCATAAGAGCGCTTGGCCACAGTAAAACTGAATCAGCCGCAGGTTTACTGATTGAAACAATGCTAGGGGCAATACCAAAAGAACAGCATGAGATATTTCAAGCGCTGACTAATATTGCCAAACATCACGATTACCAAGTATTAAGAAATGGACTTGGTGCCGCAGGTTATACTTTGCATTATGGTGATCCATTATGTAAGCAATCTGCGGCACAATTTTTAAGTCACATGCCTCTGAACAAAGCCCTACCAATATTACTTATTGGCGCAGAAGATGAAAATGAGCATGTGCGTGTCTGCTGTTTAACAGCACTTAACCTTCAATTAGAAACAAAACGATTATTAGTGCGCCACCAGCAGCAAACCAGTGAAATATTAACCAAAAAGCTACACGACCCTGCAGGAGGAGTACGTAAATTAGCATTTCAAATTTTAGCTAAAATAGACTTATCCACGAACTTAACCGCATTGATAGAATTAGCGGTAAGTGATAAAGAAACTAATGTCATCGCTGCCCCACTATTATTTTCTCAGCAGCAAAGCGCATTAGGTATTTTAGCGTATAACATTGCTAACTATAACGATCACCGACAACCTCTCGCAATTCAATTAACTGGTCAATTAATTAAAATAAATAACTCTTAATGAAGCCACACATGATATAGCGCAACTAATATGTTGATTTAACCTAGTTAAGACTCATGGCACCCAGATACGGTGCCATTTTTTGTTACACTAATTTTGTCAGGAGACTGACTGTAATTGCTTAAAATGGACCTTTTATGCAAACCGAATACATAGGTAATAATATGGATATAGCGACTAACCGTAAAAAACTGTACAAGGATCTTGCGTATTGGCTGATACCTTGCTGGTTAGTTGTGTTTATTTTTATGAGCATTCACTATTCGCTGAATATTGAAAAAGACAAGCAATACGCATTACACAATGAACAAGTGATTGTTGAGTTAATCGAAAAGCTGCTCAACGATAGCTTTAACAGCATGACATCCGATGCCCTTATGCTGTCTTATACTGCCAAACAACTCACTCTCAATGACGACAGCTTCTCGCCTTTAACCAACTATTTTGTTGAGTTAAGCAAAAATGATGACAATTACGAACAAATCCGTTTTATTGATATAAATGGTTACGAACGTATACGTATCAATAATATCGGCAACAAAATTTATGCGGTTGATAGTCAAAATCTACAAAACAAGTCTAAGCGATATTACTTCCAAAAAACCATGCAACTTAGTCTGGGAAATGTATATATATCACCGATGGACCTCAACATTGAAGCCGGTAAAATTCAACAGCCGCTTAACCCAACTATCCGTATCGGCGTGCCCGTGTTTAATGCCAAAGGTAAAAAAATAGGCGTTATAATTTTAAACTACAAAGGCCGTAAACTGATTAATCGCCTCCTGCATATCTCGCCCAATTTTATTGAGCATTTATACATACTCAATACTGAAGGCGTCGCCATTATTCAACCTGTAAAATCAGTACTACCTATAGATCCATTATCTAAGCTGCAACAACAGTTTCAATTTAATACTAACAAGCAATTAAGTGCCGAGTTACTGGAACTCATGAACCTAGAACATCAGGGACAGCTGTTATTTAAAGACAGCTATATTACTTTCACTCA
>NZ_FPLG01000016.1:0-885 GCF_900120065.1 Moritella viscosa | reverse complement strand
GAAGCATACTTACCGACAAATTAACTATGCCACTTCACTAAGTCTTTGACTTAGGTTTAGCATGAGACTTCCATAAGCCTTCGCTAATCATCCAGCACCGTAACGTCTCTGATGACAGCTTGATACCATGCTTCTCGAGTAATTTCTTATTTGCAAATATAGGTCCGAAATCCGCGTATTTATCTTTGATAATACTCAACACATTTCGTTTTAACTCTAGTGAGAAACTTCGATTACTTGGCTTTCCTCTTTGTAATGAGGCTAACCCTGGCGCACCGTTTTCACGATATTTGTTAACTAACCGCTGAATCTGTCTTCGCGTTAAATTAAGGGTGTTTGAAGCATTTTCTTGAGTTAATCGCTTCTTACAAACGTCACGAATAACATCAACACGGTTTAATTCTTTTTGGTTCATAGCAAATAACACTCTGCAAGATAGATTAATCAAGGAGATGAGGCTTGCTGGTATCAATACGATTGAAGAGCGAATGCCGGGGTTCCACACTATATTTCACTCCATAACGCACGCTTTGCGTGCTTACCCCACAGTACTGACGATAAGCATCGCCTACTCCAAGAATCTAACGTAGAGCTTGATGATATATTTGCGCGTCAAGTAAGCCGCAGCTTACTTCATCACTTACACTCCAGTACGATAAAGTCATTTATATACTCACCCCGACCGATAAAGCCAAGTTTTTGGTCGGTAAAAAGGTCATGATTTATGATTACCCTGACGTCACGCTTTCGATTCAACATTGCGGTGAATCGTTTGAATACAGCATATTTGATAAGCGAAGACATGTTCAGCAAGGTGAAGAGGAGTAATAAACGATTGGGCTCGGGATTAAGGAGGTGAACAATGTGACATTTTAAACTTGCCTT
>NZ_FPLG01000064.1:0-1385 GCF_900120065.1 Moritella viscosa | reverse complement strand
CATTCAAAAAGTACGTGAAGCAGAACGTGATTTAATCGTTCAGCAATACGCTAAACATGAAGGTGAGCTAATCACTGGTTTAGTAAAACGTGCGAACCGTGAAACAGTCGTATTAGATCTGGGTAACAATGCTGAAGCAGTAATGTTCCGTGATGAGATGCTACCACGTGAATCATTCCGTACTGGCGACCGTATTAAAGGTTTACTGAAAGAAGTAAAACCTGAAGCGCGTGGCACACAGTTATTTATTAGCCGTGCTTGTAACGAAATGCTAATCGAATTATTCCGCATCGAAGTGCCAGAATTCAACGAAGAGATGCTTGAACTTAAAGCGGCTGCTCGTGATCCTGGTTCTCGTGCTAAAATCGCGGTTAAATCTAACGACAAACGTATCGATCCTGTTGGCGCTTGTGTTGGTATGCGTGGCGCACGTGTACAAGCGGTATCAAGTGAATTAAACGGTGAGCGTGTTGATATTATCCTTTGGGATGATAACCCTGCTCAGTTTGTTATCAACGCAATGGCTCCTGCTGAAGTTGCTTCTATTATTGTTGATGAAGATCAGCATTCAATGGATATTGCTGTTGAGCAAGACAACCTTGCACAAGCAATTGGCCGTAACGGTCAAAACGTACGTTTAGCATCACAACTGACAGGTTGGGAACTAAATGTAATGACAGTTGCTGAAGCGAACGAAAAACATCAAAAAGAAAACGATCGTCTGATGACAATCTTCACTGATAAATTAGATATCGATGAAGATATGGCTGAATTACTGATCGGAGAAGGCTTCTCGTCATTAGAAGAAATCGCTTACGTTCCTGTAAACGAATTCTTACAAATTGACGGTTTTGATGAAGACCTTGTTGATGAATTACGTTCACGTGCTAAAAATGCATTAACGACATCTGCACTTGCTGCAGAAGAGTCTCTAGAAGGTGCTGAACCAAGTGCAGACTTATTAGCACTTGAAGGTTTAGAAAAACACCTTGCTTACGTATTTGCAAGCATCGGAGTAACAACTCTGGAAGAGCTAGCAGAACAAGGCATTGATGACTTAAGTGAAATTGAAGAATTAACGGATGAACGTGCTGGTGAATTAATTATGGCTGCACGTAATATCTGTTGGTTCAGTGATAGCGAATAATAACGCGAAGAGAGGGATCGAACTACATGGCAGATGTATCAATTACAAAATTGGCCGACGATATCGGTACTACTGTTGATCGCCTAGTACAACAATTCTCTGATGCTGGTATAGCAAAAGCGAACGATAGTACGGTAACAGAAGGTGAAAAGCAGACACTACTTGTGCACTTAAGTGAGCAACATGGTAGTGATACGGCTGAACCTAGTCGCTTAACATTACAGCGTAAAACCAAAAG
>NZ_FPLG01000153.1:0-2181 GCF_900120065.1 Moritella viscosa | reverse complement strand
AGAATCAGTAATTACCAAGTTTGGGTCTTCATAATCATAACTAGCGGCAGTACAACCCAATGATGTTAATAATAAAAATGATATAATTGAAATATTACGCATACCAACAAACCGATTAAGAAAATAATAATTTTCATAGTAATATAATATGAATAAAAATGACAAGAAAAACATCTACATCCCCCCTAAAACTATCGTTACTTTAACTGTACAAGCTATTAAATTTATCTAAATACACATACGTTATTAGGCGCACTGAACACATGCAGTCACAAGTGTGCTTAATCCAAACATATAGCTGATAGCGATAGCCTTAATTGTTTAGCACCTGCTTTTATAGTTTGATCCCCTAGTATTTTTGCTATTTGTATCTAGATGTTTTCTCGACAAAGATAGAATTGATAGAGTAACTCATTAGATGATAATGTAAATCATTTGCATTGCGGTGCGTGATTATGCAGAATAGATACCCTTAGTGACATCTTGTATAAGTGTCGATATTTACTAAAACATAGTTGTATTTTAAATCGACATTACCAAGTGTTTAAATACCATTTAGTAAACTGACTAAATCAATTTTTTTACGATATTTATTAAAGGTATATTTACCATTTAATTAAAAAGGTAACTGAAATGATAAAGAATTTAATATTATTTGTAATAGTTAGCGTGACATTTTCTTGCTCAAATGCTTGGGCGCAAAGTTATATCTATTTAACTAATAATACTCTTCAACCATTGGAAATCACAGTTAATCAAAGTGGCTCACCTCTGGTTAAAGGGGAGTCTTGGTTTCAACATGCCGTGTCAGTAGCTCCGCTGGCAACTGTGCGTTATTTAGAAATGAATCGTGATAAGGGGATTAAATCGGGAAAAGATTATTATTTTGATACGACAGTTACTGCTGAAGATGGTAGTAACGTTGTTCTTAAACAAAAATTAACTGGTACTTTGACTTTTAGTAATATTTGGCACGGTACTAAGGAGTCTAACTGGTTTCAAGATCGGAACATTCACACTGTTAATCAAGAATTTGCTGGTGAAGATACCACCATCGCTTTTAAGTCTGAGTTTGCTCGCGTCAATGGTGATGATTATTATTATGTTATTCATCCTAAACAGGCCAGTACATCACGCGGTTTAAACAATAATCTTAATGTACTGGCTTATAATGTATGGGCTTTATTACCAGAACTTTTACCAGGAGTTACTTCCGTAAAGGTAAAAGAGCGTTTACGCCTGATTAAAGATAAAATAAAGGGCTATGATGTGGTTGTATTTTCGGAGCTGTTTGATAATTATAACCGAAATATATTTTTAAATGGATTAAAGTCTGAGTATCCTTATCAGACTAGCGTAGTTGATAAATCAGGATCTTTAGAAGATGGTGGTGTAGTAATATTGAGTCGTTGGCCAATTAAAAAAGAAGTTCAAATGACTTTTGATAATTGTGATGGTACTGATTGTCTATCTGCAAAAGGGGTTATGTATGTCCAAATTAATAAGGGTGGTAATTCTTACCATATTTTTGGTAGCCATACACAAGCATGGACAAAAGAAAAAAATCAAATGACACGCACTAAGCAGTTTAATCAAATGCGTGATTTTATTGATAATCAATCTATTAGTGGTGCAGATCCAGTCATTATTGCGGGAGACCTTAATGTCGATAAGACTAAATACCCGCATGAATATGATCATATGTTAAGAACTCTAAGTGCGGAAGAACCGCCTAGAGACGGTGGTTATGAATATACCTATGATGGCACTGTTAATAACTGGACAAACGGTGAAAAAGAAAATTTAGATTATGTCTTATATTCGACTTCACATTTGGTACCTATGACATCGTCATCTAAAGTACTCGTCCCTCGTAGCATTCACCCCGATGTATTTCCAATGTTTGATCTTTCTGATCATTTTGCTATCACAGGTAATTTAACCTTTAATATACCTGAAGGTGATAAAGATACAGTTGATTAGAACTACAAATTTTTGATATATATGTTACTTATTAAATCCCGATATACTGTATCGGGATTTTAATCCCTCCGATTTGTATCCTAATAGCATCACAAATGGAGTTATAGGATTTTATTTCTTGTTCGTGTATTTATGTTATTCATTTTATTTAAAGTCGTTATTCCTAACTACCTAATTATAATTAATAGTTAATTTGTT
>NZ_FPLG01000024.1:0-44835 GCF_900120065.1 Moritella viscosa | reverse complement strand
CTTGCTGTAAATTATATATATATAAGTTTTTTGTATAAATAGAGCTGTTAACGATTTTTATTCTTAAGTAATTTACTTACATAGGGTCATGAAATTAAAAAATTAGTTTTTGTGGAATAAAATGCTGCGTTGGTTTAAGGAACCATAATAATTATGTGGTTAAATTGAAAAGTTTTGTAATCGACATATTCACTATAATGCAGGGCAATGTTTTGTTGTTGAAAATTTGAAGACAGAATTAAGAGGTTTTTCTGAAGAGGAATACTTTGTCAAATAGCTTTTCGTTAACGGTCAATATTGAGATGTGAAGCACATGTATATTTTTAGAAATTCATCTTAAGCGGTGTTTTGATGTCACATTTGAGTCGAAAAAAAACTAAACTGCCTTCTAATTAATATTTAAAACGACAGTTTTGGATTGATTAAAAGCGAACATTAATTTTTACTGATAGCTGCCAGTAATGTTCTCGCACCTATAAACATACAGCCGAAAATTCGATCTTGATTCACTTGAATCGATTGATGTTAGTGAGCCTTAGGGGAGAGCTATAAAGAACAATAAAACCCTGAGCTTGGCGCATCAGGGTTTATGATTTAACTATCAATACATCAAGCTATACAGTTTACGGCGGTAGTCAGCCACGAGTACAGCATCAGGTATTACCGATAATAATTCTAAATAAACTTTTCTTGCACGACCCTCTAAGAAATCATATTCCGTGCTTAAAATCTTAAATAACAATACCATTGCATCGTTATGTTTGTTGGCAATTTGCAGTTGCAGTGCTAGATCATAAGCAATTTGTAAATCATCTGGGTTTGCTTCATACGCAGCTGTTAATGCGATGATTTCCGGTGTTTCTGCTGATTTTTTAGCTGTATCTAAATGTGAACGTAGCGTTTGATATTGATTACTTTGTTGTTCATTTTCAGCAAATGTATCAAGTAATGCTTCAGTGGCTTCAACTTGATGCGAACCAAGTAGTGCTTGTGCATAAGCAATTTTGATATCGGTATTATCCGGTGCCAGTTCGTAAGCTTGGCCCATTAGTGGCACAGCTTCTGTAAATTTGCTGTCCATTAACAACATCTGTGCTTGCTGCAATAATACCTCTTCTTGCTTTGGTAAATGGCGGCTAATGATTTCACGGATAGCCGCTTCTTCTTGCTCTCCGACAAAGCTATCAACGGGTTTACCATCCTTAAAGATGGCAATGGTTGGTAGGCTTTTAATGCCAAACTGCTGAACTAATTCTGGATGACGGTCGCAATTTAATCGAGCCAAAATTATTTGGCCATTTAAGCTTTGAGCGATATTTAATAGGCGGGCACTTACTTGGTTTTCTGGCGCACGTTCAGACCAGAAATCAATGACGATTGGTTGCGAGTATTTGCCTTGTAGTAAGATCTCTTGAAAATTTTCACTGGTAAGGTCAAGGATATAATTCTGCACTGATTAGCTCCATCAAATTGCGTATCGATATAAATTCGGTATATGAAAGACATATGGGGGATAAAGTTACCATAATCAAGTCTAGTGTATCTGTCTATGAGTGAGAGCTTGATCACTGTCGTCAAAACAAAAACAGCATATATTGATGGTTACCGGTATCAAGGATGTGTTCTAGGATGAGTCAGTCTTTATTTATAAACGGTATCAGTTGTGCTCTGCTTGCTTGTTTAAATTCAGCGCCTGCGATTGCCAGCTCTAATACGGAAATTGCTACGGAAAATGGCAATACGGCGGAAAAATTATTGTATCAAGCTAGTTTTGGGCCTACACCTGAAACATTACTAAGTGCTCAAAAAATCACACGCCAACAATGGATTACTGCGCAGATGCAATTGGCACCCAGTTGGCATTATCCGTTAACGGCACAATATTGTCAGCGCGTTGTTACGTCACAATTTAATTCAGCAGACAATAAGCGTAATTTAAACGCTAATAGCGTGAGCAATACTAAACAGGAAAAATATCGTGTTTGTTTAAAAGCGCAAGAATCAGTTTGGCTAGAACATGCATCAACGGCGAAAGATCAATTACGTCAGCGTGTGGCATTTGCTTTGTCGCAGATCTTTGTTGTATCGAGCCAAGAATCTACATTGGCTAAATACGGTGATGGTTTAGCTTGGTATTACGATCTTTTTGTGAAGCATAGCTTTGGTAATTATCGTGATTTATTACAAGATATCACCTTGTCTCCCGCGATGGGGATTTACCTGTCGATGCAAGGTAATCGTAAAGCTAATCTGAATGAAAATACGTTCCCAGACGAAAACTATGCCCGTGAAGTGATGCAGTTATTTAGTATTGGCTTGCATCAATTAGATATCAGTGGACAAGCTGTTTTAGATGGCAATGGAAATAAAGTCGATAGCTATCAACAAGCTGATGTTGAAAATTTAGCTCGGGTATTTACAGGTTGGGATTTAGTCGAAAATAAACGCTATGGTCATCGTCGTCGTGGGCGTTATGACACCTTTATGGCGTTGTCGCCTAAACAGCATGACTACAACGAGAAAGTATTATTTGGTCAGAGTATCACTGCGGGAATGAAAGCAGATAAGGAATTGTTTGTCAGTCTCGATATATTATTTAATCATCCCAATGTCGGGCCTTTTATTAGCCGTCAGCTGATCCAGCGCTTGGTGTCATCAAATCCATCACCTGATTATATTAAACGTATTGCAACGGTATTTAATGACAATGGTGAAGGAATACGCGGTGATTTAGCTGCCGTTGTACAAGCTATCTTACTCGATGATGACGTCAAGGTTTAATCACTTCATTGGTATAGGCGATAAGTGATTATAAAAGATTTTACAGACCTAGTAGTAACCTTACTAATTGGAATGTTATATTTATATGGTTTTCACTTGATTATCATGTTGAAAGCTCTGTAAATAGAGTTTATTTGAGTTTTCATGGTATTTTTGCTACTCTGATAGGTGTTTTATCACTGGTATCATCATGGTTATAGCTGATGAACCTTTCGTTTTTACTTTTCGATCAAAAAGTATTGCAGGAGATATGCTCAAGCATAATTTATGGATAGTTCGTTAAACAGAAATAGTACGTTCAACAAATACAGTATTGAAACCACTGACTACCAAGTCGGTCAAGATAACGTTCAAAAGTGGGGTTTCGATATACATAACCCCGTATTCGGCATTAGTGCCGGTCTTATTTTTTTCTTCCTTGCTGCACTCCTCCTCGTAGACCCAACTACCGCTAAAGAAACATTAAACAGTGTTAGAAATAGCATCATGGCAGATTTTGATGTGTTTTTTATGTGGTCTACTAACTTCTTTGTATTTTTCACTATGGTATTGATCTTATCACCGCTTGGTAAGATCCGTATTGGTGGTGTCGGAGCAAAAGCAGAGCATTCAACTATTTCTTGGATGGCAATGTTATTTGCCGCCGGAATGGGGATTGGTCTGTTGTTTTGGGGGGTTGCAGAACCAACTGCTTACTTTACTAACTGGTGGGGAACACCATTTAATGTTGAGCCATTAACGCCAGAAGCAAAATCGTTAGCACTTGCCGCAACGATTTATAACTGGGGTATCCATGGCTGGGCTATTTACGGTATTGTAGCATTATCGCTGGCTTTCTTTGCTTATAACAAAGGACTTCCGCTATCAATTCGTTCGGTATTCTATCCGATAATTGGTGACAGAGCGTGGGGTTGGGCTGGACACATTGTTGATATCATGGCTGTATTGGCGACGTTATTTGGTCTAGCGACATCGCTTGGCCTGGGCGCTCAACAAGCGGCGAGTGGTATCAACCATGTATTTGGTTTTGATGGCGGTATTGGCTTACAATTGATTGTGATTGCCTTTGTAACCTTAATTGCGATTTTTTCGGTCATGCGTGGTATTGACGGTGGCGTTAAAGTATTGAGTAATATCAATATGCTTTTTGCGTTCGCATTACTTATTTTTGTCATGATCATTGGTTTTGATGTGATAACGTCGTCAATCCCTGAAACCTTTATTGCTTATGCACAAAACTTTGTTAGTTTAAGTAACCCACATGGTCGTGACGATACGACGTGGATGCACGGTTGGACTGTATTCTATTGGGCATGGTGGATTTCATGGTCACCATTCGTAGGTATGTTCATTGCGCGTATTTCTAAAGGCCGTACAGTACGTGAGTTTCTTTGCGCTGTGATCTTTATTCCAACGTTAGTAACACTTGTGTGGATGGCTACATTCGGTGGTATTGCTATCGATCAAGTTGTTAATAAGCTCGGTGAATTGGGTACCAATGGTTTAACTGATATTTCACTGTCTTTATTTCATGTATACGATGCACTGCCGTTTGGCGATGTACTATCTGTATTATCTATCATCTTGGTATTGATCTTCTTTATCACGTCATCAGACTCTGGTTCGTTAGTGATCGATAGTATCACATCGGGTGGTAAGATTGATGCGCCAGTGCCACAACGCATTTTCTGGGCGACTGTAGAAGGTACAATTGCGGGTGTTATGCTATGGGTGGGTGGTACGGAAGTATTACAAGCGCTGCAAGCAGGAGTTGTGACTACGGCACTACCATTTACTTTTGTACTACTCGTTATGTGTGTCAGCCTAATTAAAGGCCTGAACTCAGAACGTCATTTATACAAATAATGGTGTGGTTTTAAGATTTAAATTTTAAAAACATTAATGCAATAAAAGTCAACGGCCTCAAATGTATGTTTGAAGCCGTTTTTATTTTGGCAAGATCGCAAATATCGTACATTATAATTTGAGTAAAAGGTTTTACGTTATATTTTAAAGTGTAGGTTGTTTCACTTTTAAATAAGCACGGAGATATGGATGAATAAAGTAATTCTAAAAGGGTTTATCATAGTCCCAACGGCTGATTTATCTGCGATTAAGAAAGCGCTAATAAGTCATAAAGAGTTAACGCGTAATGAACCAGGATGTTTGATGTTTAACGTCACTCAATCTGAAATTAACCTTAACCGTTTTGATGTGTATGAAGAATTCATTAATAAGGCTGCGTTTGAACAGCACCAAGTCAGGGTTAAAAACTCAGCATGGGGCAAGGCTGCCGCTAATGTAGAGAGACATTATGAGATATTTGAGTAAGTTATAATCGATTAAAAATATGTCAGTTAATACAGAAAAGGAGGTTCTGATGGATATAGAGGTTTTATTGGTTAATTCTTTTACCGCGAATGGTAAAGGTGGAAACCCTGCTGGAGTGGTGCTTAATGCCGATAAGCTATCAGATGCACAAAAGCTAAATGTAGCGCAAGCGGTTGGCTATTCTGAAACGGCTTTTGTGTCGAATGATGATGAAGTTGATTTTGAGGTGTCTTTTTTTACCACCACTAATGAAGTTGATTTTTGTGGTCATGCAACATTAGCAACATTTTCTATTATGCATCAAATGGAAATACTTACTGCTAACGATTATGTGCAGCGTACTAAAGCTGGGATCTTGCCTGTAGCCATAAATACCGATGGTCAGGTGATCATGAATCTACAGTTACCTGTAAAGTCAGGTGGATTTAGCTATCAGGAAATTTCAACTGTCATTGGTATTGATAGCGAAGTATTAGCAAGTACTAAATTACCCATTGAAGTGATATCAACAGGTCTAGCAGACCTTATTATTCCAGTACCTACTGGGCAGTTAGATTTAATTAAATCCAATGATTTAGCGATTACTGATTTTTGTCAGAAACACGATATTGTTGGTTTTCATATTTTTGAACTTTGTACATCAGAAAGCCCATTTACAGCTAGCTGTCGTAATTTTGCGCCATTGTTCGGTATTCCAGAGGAGTCGGCTACTGGCAGTGCAAGTGGCGCGTTAGCTTGTTATTTGGCTGAGCACCTTTCTTTAGCCAATGACTATATTTTTGAACAAGGTAGATCAATGAACTGTGCTTCAGTGATTACCGCATCTGTTGGCTTTCAGGGGGGAAAAATAGCCAGCGTTCAAGTCGGTGGTGTCGCGAATAAAATCGGAACGATGCAGGTATCTGTATAATATCTTTAAAAGACCTATTCATAAGGAGTTGTAATGTCACTTGAGTCTGCAATTACATTTTTTATCGCGATATTTATTTTTGGTGTCACACCTGGACCGGGTGTATTTGCGATCTTGGCGCGAGCCATGGTTGATGGACCAAAAAAATGTATCATGCTAGCAATGGGGATGATTGGTAGCGATGTGCTTTATTTGATATTAGCCTGTTTGGGTCTTGCAACCATTGCTGAAAATTGGTCTGAAGTATTCACCGCTATTCGTTATTTAGGTGCCAGTTATCTGATTTATCTTGGTTATAAAATGCTGAAAGCCTTACCTCAGATTAAAAGTGACATTCAAGCTGAAACCACAGCGCAGAAAGAAAAAGCAATGTTAGCGAGTTTAACCCAAGGTTTTTTAATCTCAGCTTCAAATCCGAAAGTGATCTTGTTTTATATTTCATTTTTGCCAACGTTTATCGATCTGACCGTGCTAACTGCGCAAGATATTGCGTTAGTATCTGTGTTGTCATCAATAGCCTTAATGTCTGGATTAATGTTAATTGCTTTTGGTGCGAGTCGAATGGCCAATCTATTAAAGACTCCAGCTGCGCATCAACGATTAAACAGAGGTGCTGGTGGTATTATGATCGCGGCAGGTACGTACTTGGCGATAAGTAAATAATATTCGGTTTTGGTGGAATACTTATACATAGGTATAAGTATTCATGCATTTTATTTACCTTATTTTAGTAGTTCAACACTCGTTTGATGACTTACTGATTCCATCCATTCTTTAACAGATTGCTCCCAATTAATTTCTGGAGCACTGAAAAAACCACGGAGAATCGAAAATACAATGGCCTTATCTACTAATGTGGCGTGGTCATCTGAATCAAGGTTAAGCAGATTAGCAGCTTTCCAAATCAAGATTTCAATTTCTTCTGCTATAGCTGGTGTGTTAGTAAGTAGTGAGCCAAAATTTAATGCTTCAGTTTCTTTCTTACTTCGCCATGCTCTCTTAGATGAATCGGTTGTGAACTCCTTAAGATTCATTGATGACCAACGTGGATATCCAATTTTCTGAAGAGGTAGAAACGCAGAACGTTGCCACTCAAGTACAGCTTCAGATGGGATACGTGTTTCTACTGAATCGGCAAGGCTTAAAAAGTGATTGATGATATCTAAGCTTTCTGAAAGTGCTTTACCATCACTTTTTACTAATACTGGCACTTGCTTACTACCAATTATATCTGTGGTTGTTTTGTCATCATCATAATCAATAGTTAGAATATCAACTGCCAAGTTTAGCATGCCAGCAACGAAGCGTACGCGGGCACTGAATGGGCAATGTTCATAGATATAAAGCTTCATAATATTTCCTTGGTAAATTGATCGTTAACAACTGAAATTAAATTTTGTTGTTAACTTATTAAGAATTTAAATTTGTTAGTATTTCCCTGATATTTGTTTTTTAACCATCGATCTACGGAAGACTGACCACCTCCACTCAATATGAATATTCCTGAAACAAAGATCCAAAATGCAGGGAACTCCCATCCGCCAGTGGGAAGAACCCAAACATAACCCACGGCATAGTGGCCGCCAAGACCAACTGAGACGAATAAATAAATGGAGGAACTAAATGCAGCTAACCTAGTCATGAATCCAAATGAAAGCATGACAGCCAATGAAAGCTCGATGACTCCAGCGAGAATGACAAACCCTTGAGGGAAAGGTAAACCAACGCTTCTAAAGTAATCAGTAAAGACAGCGAAAGGTGCGCCACCTGCTAGGATATGACCAGTAAAGTGGGCTATAAACATCATGCCTATATAGATTCTGATTAAAGTCATTCCCCACTCATAACTAGTTGGCATTCCAATTGAACTGCTTTGGACGGCAGTTTTATTTAACCAAGGTAATCTAATCAACTGGATGGATAAAATAATAAAGAGCAATGTACTTGAATACTCAATACTTTGAATGCCATTGCCTGTTTCAGCAACCATTAATGGGTCAAGGGATGATAATGCAGATAAATTAATTGTCTCTAGATGTATTGTTGAAAACAATCGACCAAGAGTAAGTCCGCCAAGCAAAGTGCCAATCAAACCAAAGAACTCAATATTTCTTTTTTGATATGTAATGTATAACGAGACAAAAAGAACGATTGTAAAAATGATTGTTGAAACAAATACCCATAGACTTAGTTCATTTGTTATCAATGCATCTATTGAAAGATAAACAGTGGTAACTGAAGTTATGATTGTAAGAAATCTTAAAATTTTATCAAAAGTATTCATAGGCATCTTCTTTGATAGAGGGCCCACCTTGTGGGCCATTTTATTTAGTCGCTAGCTAAGCGGATATTAATTTATCTTGTGATTTTTCACGGCTGTTTGCTTTAGCGATAAGCAGTAAGCCAATCACAGGTACAATGACTGCTGAGTAAGGGATCATGCTTGCTCCCATATGACTATCAAGTACCATGCCGCCAAGGATTCCACCAAATGCGTTTGCTAAATTGAATGCCGATATATTTGCTGTTGCAGCTAGTTCTTGACCTTCACCACCATGATTCATTACTCGAAGTTGCATCGCTGGTACGTTTGCAAATGATGCAATACCGAATACAAAGGCCGCGATTACAAATAAGATTTTGTTGTCAATGACAAGACCTACGATGATCAGTGAAATAATCATTGCTATAGCCCAGAACATCGATGCTTTGTTAAGATTTTTGTCTGCAGAACGGCTGCCAAGAGTGTTACCAATAATGAGACCAAGACCAACAATAACGAGAATCCAAGTAACCGCATCTTCGCTATAACCTGTTATATGCATAGCAATTGGTGCAATATATCCATATAAGGTCATAAAGCCAGACCATGCAAAAGCTGTTATTGCTAAGCTAATTAGTAGCATTGGGTTTTTGAATGCCATAAGTTGCGCTTTAATATTTTTCGCTTCACCGTGCCCAGTTGATTTAATTGACATTAGAATTGAAACCATCGCTACGGCACCGAATGCGGCAACAGTAAGAAATGTGTTATGCCATCCGAACTGTAAGCTGATCCAAGTGCCAGCTGGAACTCCGAGTACATTAGCAAGAGTAAGACCTGCGAACATCTGGCCAACAGCGCGGCCCGCCATTTTTTCTGATACTAAGTTAGTCGCAACAACAGCACCAATACCATAGAATGGACCTTGAACTAGTCCTGCAATCACACGGCTAACTAATAGTAAGTTGTAGGTTGGCGCAAATGCGGACAGTATATTACCTATAATAAATAGTGCCATCAGTCCAGTTAGTACCGCTTTCTTATTAAAACGGGCTAAATAAATCGTTAAGATTGGGCCGCCAACAACAATGGCTAATGCGTAAGCACTGATTAAGTAACCTGCTTCACCTTCTGTGATTGATAGTGATGTCGCTATTTGAGGTAGGATACCTGCGATAACAAATTCTGCGGTGCCGATTGCGAATGCTGCGAGTGTCAATATCCAAACTTGGAACGGCATTTTTTCTTTTTTCATTATTAGTTTTCTCTGTTTATAATTCGGTGTTGACGGACGTAAATATGTACATCCGTAAATAGCAGGTTTGCATGTTAGTTGACTAAAGCACCGCCATCGACATCGATGATTGAACCTGTCATATATTGGTTGGTGATAGCCATAACGTAAGCCATCGCGATATCTGAAACCTCACCTACTTTAGCTGCGGGTAAATTATTTTTTGCGTTTTCATACATAGCGTCACGAGATAATTCATCCATGTTTTTATATGCGCTAGTCATTGTTAGGCCAGGACTGACAGCATTAACACGAATAGGTGATAGCTCTTTAGCTAGTACTTTTGTCACCGCCTCTAAAGCTGCATTAATCGCTGTTTTTGTGTAAGTATTGGCAACAACTTTGCGTGAGAGCATTCCGGTTGTTAACGTGATAGAGCCATTTGGTTTCATATAGCGAGCTGCATGCTTAGCGACATTGATTGACCCCCAGAATTTAGTATCGAATGCTTTTTTTGCATCCTCGATGACTACATCTGTAATTTTTCCCGCTGGAGCATATGAGCCTGCTGTAACGACGAGATGGTCAAAAGGACCGATAGATTCGAAGTAACAATGCACCGCCTTTTCATCACTGATATCAAGACCTGTCGTACGGCTGGCAACATGAACAATATTCTCGCTATTATCGAAGTGTTTTGCTACTGCTTCGCCGATACCGGATGTACCGCCGATGATTACGTAAGTTAGTTTTTTATGGCTCATAGTTTGTTCCGATTTATTACTTTATATGAATGATTATCATTATATTCATTTATTTTATTTTTATAATTGGGTTGAAAACGAAATCATTATTCGTATATTCTGAATAATGGGCTATATAAACTGCCAGGTGTGGTAATTTTAGTCGGTACTATTAATGTCTTCTTTCTTTTAATCTTTGTGGTTTTGTTTGAGCTGTAAGTCGCCTATGATGATTAATATCATATTTTTTTATCTACCCTTTCTTCTAAAGTGAAAATTTCCTTGTTCTCTATGGATGCTAGGATTAGTGTAATGATAATTATTTTCATTTGCTGTTGCGGTTTTGGCTGGGCAGTACAATTGATATTAGGTGAAGTAAATTATGGACACAAAATTAAAGTTTAAAGTTAATCATTGGATTGAAAATGATCCCGATCCTCGTACTCGACAGGAATTGCAGGCGCTTCTGGATACGAGTAATGAAGCTGAGTTACAGCAACGATTTTCGGGTCGACTCGCATTTGGTACTGCGGGGCTGCGAGGCATTGTTGCTGCTGGCCCTATGAGAATGAATCGCTTAGTAGTGCAACAAACTTCTGCGGGCTTAGGGGCATACCTTAAACAACAGATAAAAGATATTGAGATTAGAGGTGTTGTCATTGGATACGATGGCCGTCATGATTCAAAACAGTTTGCCCACGATGCTGCAGGTGTTCTCACTGCAATGGGAATTAAAGTCTATCTGACCAGTAAGGTTGCGGCGACACCGTTAGTTGCATTTGGGGTTACTCACCTTAATGCCGCCGCGGGTATTGTGGTGACTGCTAGTCATAATCCGCCTCAGTATAATGGGTATAAGGTATATTGGGGGAACGGTGCACAGATCATCCCGCCTCATGATTCTGGAATCGCAGCATGTATCGATAAAGCAGCAACAGAAAGTATTCGTTTACTGACACTGGAAGCCGGGAGTGCTGAAGGTCGACTTATTATGCTGGGAGATGATTACTATCAAAGCTACCGCAAAGGGATAAAGGATGCGGCTGTACTGCAGAACCATACCCAGCCAGAGTTAGTGAGTCTATCCTATACCGCGATGCATGGTGTTGGCGCAGAAATGGCCGAAACAGTGCTTAATGATGCTGGTGTATCTCAGGTTTATTCGGTGGCGTTGCAACGAGAACCTGATGGCGATTTTCCGACAGTAAATTTTCCTAATCCTGAAGAGAAAGGAGCAATGGACCTCGTTATTGCCGAGGCGCAGAAGTATGATGCAACGCTGGCTTGTGCTAACGATCCTGATGCGGATAGGTTTGCTGTGGCAGTGCGTACAGAGACAGGTAAGTACCAGATGCTCACTGGCGATCAGGTCGGCGTATTATTGGGTCATTACCTCATGAATCATGCAAGTGAACATAATCGTTTAACTTGCACAACGATTGTTTCCTCTAGTTTATTATCGAAAGTAGCAGCGAGCTTAGGTGCGACTTGTTTGACAACTCTGACTGGTTTTAAGTGGCTAACGAATGTGGCTATGGCTGAGCAAAGTGATGATAATCAGTGTTTGTTTGCCTATGAAGAAGCCTTAGGTTATATGGTTGGATCTATGGTGTGGGATAAAGATGGTTTATCTGCACTCGTGGCATTTGCCCAGTTAACGGCAGAGTTGGCTAGCCAAGGACAGACTGTTTGGGATCGGTTAGAAGAGATTTATCGTGAGCATGGTTTTCACTTAAACACTCAGGTGAGTATTGCCCTTAAACCGACGACGCCGAACATCGGGGATTGTCTGCGTAAAGATCTACCGACAGAGATTGCTAATAAACAGGTTTTGAGTACAGATGACATTAGCCGTGGTCTGCGAATCTTTAAAGATGGGTCTACAGAGTCAATTGATTTACCTGCTAGTGATGTGCTTATCTTCAAGTTAGAAGGTGGCTCGCGCGTGATTGTTAGGCCGTCAGGCACTGAACCTAAAATTAAATGTTATTATGAAGTAGTCGAAACGATGACAGCTGAAGATAGTTTAGATAGTGTTCAGGCTCGAGCTCAGGCAGAGATGGACGCCTTTATTTTGGTCCATCAGGCATCATTGCCTCAGTAAGTCGACTTTTATTATTATGATTTTGCGCACCGACTTGGTGCGCTTAACAATCCCAAGCACTATTATCGTCCTTTTAAACCTTATTTCAAAGTACTAAAATTTAGTGCAACCCTTATTTTAACGCATTTTCAATACACTTTCTTCGTGATCTACGCCTACTTCCCCCCAAACTATAGACTTGGCTGGATTTTTGCTTTATCTATATATAAATGAATATGAATATGAATATGAATATGAATATGAATATGAATATGCGTAAACAAGGATGAACATATGCAGAAGCTAAAAAAAATACCCAAGTGGGTTAAAACGACATGTCCTTATTGCGGTACCGGTTGTGGTGTCGAAGCGCAAGTAAATCAAGACAACTCAGTTACTATTCGTGGTGATGAATCACACCCAACCAATTTAGGTAATCTTTGCTCTAAAGGATTAACGCTAGCCGATACCCTAGTCCCAGAAGGACGTCTTACTGAATGTTATATTCGTGGCCAAGCGCAGAGTATGGAAACCACATTAAGCTATATTGCATCATCGTTTAACAAAGTGATTGCCGAACATGGTCCTGACGCTGTTGCCTTTTATGTATCAGGGCAGTTACTCACCGAAGATTACTATATTGCTAACAAATTGATGAAAGGCTTTATTGGCAGCAGTAATATTGATTCTAATTCACGTCTGTGTATGTCTTCTGCCGTTGTCGCTCATAAACGAGCCTTTGGTGAAGATGCGGTGCCTGCCTGTTATGCGGATATCGAAGCAGCTGAACATATTTGTTTAGTAGGTTCTAATCTCGCTTGGTGTCATCCCATCTTATTTCGTCGTATTAAACAGGCGAAAATGGCAAATCCGAATTTAAAAATAACCGTCATCGACCCGCGCCGCACGGACACTTGTGATATAGCGAGTTTACATTTAGCCATTCGACCGGGTACCGATGTCGCTCTTTACAATGGTTTGTTAGAATTTCTTGATCAAGAAAACGCATGTGACCTCAATTATATCGCTCAACATACCGAAGGTTTTGCAGAAGCACTTGCGTCTGCTTATCAATCAACACCAAGTTGGGTTGAACTGGCTGAATTCTGTAATCTCGAACTCGATACCATGATAGATTTTTTCCGTCGCTTTACCGATATTGATAAAACCTTGACGTTATTTAGCCAAGGTGTGAATCAGTCAACCAGTGGTACGAACAAAGTAAATGCCATTATTAACTGCCATTTAGCAACTGGCCGTATCGGTAAGCCTGGTGCCAGTCCATTTTCTGTGACCGGTCAGCCTAATGCCATGGGTGGCCGTGAAGTGGGTGGCCTTGCCAGTATGCTAGCTGCGCACATGGACTTTACACCAGAGAGTCATAAGCTAGTGAGTGAATTCTGGCATACCGATAAATTGGCGACCAATACTGGTGCTAAAGCCATTGATATGTTTGACCAAGTGCATCAGGGCAAGATCAAAGCAATTTGGATCATGGGTACTAATCCTGTCGTAAGCTTACCGGATTCAGACAAAATCCAGCAGGCGTTATTAAATTGTCCGCTGGTGGTTGTCTCTGATTGTATCGCTAAATCAGATACCATCGCCTGTGCTGATGTATTATTACCTGCGCAAGGTTGGGGTGAAAAAACCGGTACAGTGACTAACTCAGAACGCTGTATATCACGCCAACGTGGCTTTTTGCCGAGTGTCGGTGAAGCAAAAGCCGATTGGTGGTTATTAGCGGAAGTGGCCAAACGCATGGGATTTGGTAAAGCATTTAGCTTTGACAGCGAAGCAGACGTATTTGCTGAATATGCGCAGATGACCGGATTTAAACAAGACACTTTACCGCGAGGTTTAGATATCGCGGTATTAGCAGATCAAGATTATCAAGAGCACCAGCCTATGCAGTGGCCAATACATGGGGACGAGTCACAAGCGCGACTATTCACTGATGGGCAGTTTTCAACACCGTCTGGTAAAGCTAATTTCATTCCGCTTTATTATAAATCAGCGGCAAGTGAAGTCTGTAAATATTATCCCATGATCTTAAATACCGGTCGTAACCGTGACCAATGGCACAGCATGAGCCGAACAGGGTTAGCAACAAAACTTAACGGTCATATGCCTGAACCGTTATTGTCGATTAACCCACAAGATCTCACCGAACGCGGTCTTGTTGACGGTAGCTTAGTTGCGGTTGAAAGTTTACAAGGTAAGCTACTGGTGCGTACCCATGCTACGGTGAGCCAAAACCCTGGTGAGTTATTTTTACCTATTCACTGGAGTCGCCAAAACGCCAGTGCTGGTGCAATTTCTAGTTTAGTTGCAGGACATACGGATCCATTATCTGGACAACCGGAAAACAAGTATACCCCCGTGAGAGTCAGTGCTTGGGCGCATTCATCCCGCGCAGGTTTATGGAGTCAGCGTCGTCTGCAAGTCGCGAAGATATTACCTATGGTGGATTACTGGATTGAGCGTCGTTTAGAACAAGGCTTCTTATATTACCTTGCGAGTGTTGCTGAGCCTGCAACTTTCTTTCAGCAATTAAAATTAGCTTTGTATAATGGCTATATGACCAAGCAAGTTGATTATAATAATGCTGCCGAACAAAAATACCGTTTTGCTATGAGCTTTCAGGACAATTTAGATGTTAGCTTAATGGTAACCCCCGCTAATGATATTGATGACGATTCTTGGTTAGCCAACTTAACCATGCTAACGCCTGATGTTGGTTTACGTGCAACGCTAAAAGGGGAAGCGGAAACACCGCCAAGTCGAATGGTATGTGCGTGTCATCAAGTTACCGAGAATGACATTATTAAAGCCGTTGAATCGGGCGCTGATAGTGTTGAGGCCGTTGGTGGTTGCAGCAAAGCGGGGACAGGGTGTGGTTCTTGTATTCCCGAAATTAAGCGGGTAATGGCAAGTTGTGAAATTGCCATTACCCTGGTGAGTTAATTCATTGTTAAGAGAATTCGCTCATCGTGATTAGTGGCTTACTGGCAGTATATAAAGGTAAATTGTTATAAAGTGGCAAGCGCTACCAAGTAACACGAATATGTGCCAAATAGCGTGGTTATACGGAATACGTTTATTGGCATAGAAGATCGCACCAATTGAATAAGCTACTCCGCCGGCAATTAACCAATACAGTGCGCCGGTGGCGAGTTTACCTAATAATTCATCGCCAGAAAAAACAATTAACCAACCCATAATAAGATAAAAAAATAGCGATACCTTCTTAAACCGTTCAGCCCAATAGACTTTAGCTATGATACCAAATAGCGCCATAGACCAGACTACACCGAAGATACTCCAGCCCAGTACACCACGTAGTTCAATCAGTAACAATGGCGTATAAGTACCTGCGATCAATAAGAAAATAGCACAATGGTCGAGGGTCTTTAATTTCGCTTTAGTCGCTGGATTCGATGCATAGTGATAAGCACTTGATGCAAAAAATAATAAAAACATCGAGATTCCATAAATACTAAAACTGGTAATACGCCAAGGATCTGCTTGTTGTATTGAGGGTACTAATAGTGCGATAAGCGCGGCAATACTCAGTAATGCACCTATGATATGAGACCAAGTGTTCGCGGCTTCTTCTTTTGCACTATAAGGGGTGGCTACCGTGCCTATATTCGTTATTATTGGTGTAGCACTGCGTGACATACATCATCCTCGTTTAGTTGTCCTACCAGTTAGGCTTACAAGTGTACGCTTAAATTATTTTAATTTAAAGGCAATAAATTCATTCTATTGTTTTTTAGTATTGTAAAATGGCTAAATATATAAGATTAAGTACTATTATCAATATTATAATAGTTACTATATTATTTTATATGTTGGTTGTAGAGACCTTATCGTGGATTTTATAGAGAATTAAGAGGGTTATAGATAATTGTTATGACAGTATTGAGATGGACACTGAAAATAGTCGTGTGGGGCTTATTGATTGCAGGCGTTGTTGCTGTCATTGGCCATTTTTATTGGTCAAGACCTCTGCAAAATTATCCTGTACTTGAGATCCAGGTACAAACATCACTACAAGATATTGTGAAGGAAAGCTCTTCACTGGCTCAGTTTAGCGGCCAAACTTGGACGGCTAATGATAGTGGAGACGGTGCTAATTTATATCAAATAGATGAGAAAACAGGGCAGGTTATTAAACAGGTGTATGTCAATGACGTCATCAGTTATGACTGGGAATCGCTAGCGCAAGATGCCGGTAATTTATTCGTTATGGATTGCGGTAACAATCAGGGAACCCGTGACAGTCGTACCATTATTAACATAGATACTAACGTACTAATGACAGCTGAGGACGGTTCAAGTATTGCTGCGATTAACACTACTCGTTTTTCAATGGCGGATAAACCTGAAGAAGCGTTAACCATGTATATGCATGATTATGATTGTGAGGCGTCGGCGGTGGTTGATGAAGAATTATGGGTCTTAAGCAAAAATTGGACGGACTTTCAAAGTCGCTTGTATCGTCTAGATTTAATTGAGATTACTAGCGGTACTGCAAGTGATAAGGTAATCCCTGTGATTCCAGACCAAACACTGAATGTGGATGGGTTGATAACGGCGGCAGATTATAATGCTGCCACAGGTCAACTGGTTTTACTTGGTTATGATGACAATATTATTTACAAACACCCCTTCATTTGGATTATTCCTGTTGAAAATAAAGACTTGAATTGGGATTTGGCAAAGCGCTTTAACCTTGCACCTTATGGACAATGGGAAAGTATTCTTTGGCAAGGTGATCAGCAATTATTACTGACGGCTGAAGCCAGTTGGGGGATTGCTGGACGTGTTGGTATTGTGACATTAAGTTCGTTAACAATATTAGATTAATATCGCGTAAAGGAGTATTCTACTAGCGAAAATTACCAATTTGAGTGCGATATATTAGCGGACACACCACTACTATAGAGGTATAATCCTGCTCATTAATAGCGTACTCTGTGATTTAATGATTAGCTAGGCGCAGTATGCAAAACGATTTACAAGGCTTTCTAAAGGAAGATGAGCAACAGCATCAGTACCAAGATTTGATTCGTATTTTTAACCACACGTTTTTAAACGAATTTAATACTCAATTAGTCAAAGGCGATGATGAGCCTATTTATATACCGGCTAATACTGACTTTGAACAATATGTAAGTTGTGATTATCACCGTATTATTTTTGCCCATGGTTTTTTTTCGAGTGGTATGCACGAAATTTCGCATTGGTTAGTGGCGGGATTAACGCGTCATCAATTGGTGGATTTTGGTTACTGGTATATTGCTGATGGTCGTAATGCGCAGCAGCAAGCTGAATTTGAAAAAGTAGAAATTGTGCCACAGGCGATTGAATGGATTATTTGTGTTGCTGCAGGTGCTAAGTTTCGCGTCAGCGCAGATAACTTATCTGATATTGTCATTGACCGGTTGGCTTTTCAGCACAAGATACACAAGCAAGTACAAACCTATTTCGAAAAAGGCTTATCAACGCGCACGCAAGCTTTGGTCGCTGCACTACAAGCGTTTTACAAAACCAAACCGCTAACATTAGCAGATTTTGATTATCGAGTTATGTATGAACGTTAAGCCATTTAAACTAGGTATTATTGTTAATCCAGTTGCTGGAATTGGTGGCAGCGTGGCATTAAAAGGCAGTGATAATGTTGCCCAGCAAGCGCTTAGTTTAGGTGCGATCCCGCAAGCGAACAATCGTATGTTACAAGCATTGGGTCAGTTTGCTGATCTTGCTCAGCGTTTTACGGTTGTTACTGCAGGCGGTGAAATGGGCGAGCGCTGTAGTTTAGAATTAGGCTTTGATGTTGAAGTCGTTTATCGACCTGAAAATAATGTTACAACTGAGCAAGACACCTATGCTGCAGTTGATGCATTATTAACGCAAGATATTGATTTATTATTGTTTGCTGGTGGTGATGGTACTGCGCGTAATATTTGCGCCACCATTAACGATGCCGTCCCTGTACTAGGCGTGCCAGCAGGCTGTAAGATCCACTCAGGTGTTTATGGTGTTACACCTAAAGCTGCTGGTTGCGTTGTTCGTCGACTGATCTTAGGCGAATTGGTTACCTTGGCTGACGCTGATGTTATGGATATTGACGAAGTCGCATTTCGTCAAGGAACAGTAAAAGCGAAGCGTTATGGTGAGATGATGGTACCGTCTGATTTACGTTATGTGCAAAGCGTTAAAATGGGTGGTATTGAATCAGATGAGTTAGTGCTAACAGACATAGCTGCCGATGTGATGGCAGATATGGAAGATGAATATTATATTATGGGGTCCGGCTCAACCGTGGCATTCACAATGGCCGAACTGGGATTGGATAATACCTTATTAGGTGTTGATGTTGTGCATCAGCATGAATTGATCGCTTTGGACCAAACGGCTGCGCAGTTAATAGCGTTGACGAAAGACCAGCCCTGTAAATTAGTGATCACCTTAATTGGTGGTCAGGGCCATATTTTTGGTCGTGGTAATCAGCAACTGTCGCCGCAGTTGATTAAACAAATCGGCAAAGAAAATATTATTGTGCTGGCAACTAAAACGAAGCTGTCGGCATTAGCAGGACGTCCTTTAATTGTAGACACGGGGGATGTTGAATTAGACCAAGCATTATCAGGTTTTATTCGTGTAACTACAGGTTATCGTGATTACATCATGTATCGTGTCGCCAACCCAGAGTATGAGGAATAATCATTGTCTAAAGCTACTTATCAAAGCAAGCTAATGGAAAAGCTTGATGGATTTGTAGAACAAGGAACGTCGGATCAACTATTTGCGGCTAAATATTTACACGGCCACGTCACTTTCGCAACAGCGAAGTGCGAAAATATAGGTAAAATATATCCCCACGACATTAAATTTCAGGTCGTGCACAGTTTGCGAGATGCGCTTGTTGCTAATGAGTTAACCCCTCACAAACAAGAGCTAGTACTTAGCATGTGGGATGCGATCAATAAACATTGATATTCGATAAAATGATTATTAATAACGAAGCTCGTTAATTCTGAACTATGAATTAATGCTGTTTTCCAGTTAAAACCAGCGATTATATTGCTGGTTTTTTTTCGTCTATTATTTGCTGTAATTAAGATTACATCTTTTAATAAAGTGCCAACTTGATATCCACATAAATTTAATTTATTTGCTCTGCTTAACGTTAAAGTCATACCTTAGTATGATCTATGTCTGATAACTATAAATATTTTAATAAAAATGAAGCTTAATTTAAATATTGATTTTCCATAATAATGTCATTTATTAACAATGACTTATTAAAAATCATAAAATTAATGATACGAAATATTTAACTGTAGGAATTTATCAATATTGGTTCATTGTGCGGTTATTTTTACTTTTTGTGATTGTTAGTGCTAATTTTTGACTTTAAACTTACCATTTGATTCTCGTATATCTGTTAGTTTGATGAATAACACTCCCTGATTCAATCTGGTTGTACCTGTTATTTTTTTGCGTTATAACTTTCCTGCACTCAAATCGAGACAGGTTGTCACTATCGGGTGCGCTATTTTGCGATAACTCAAAAATAAAGGATTAGATATGTTAAAAAAAACTCGGACTTTACTCCCTATCTTAGTTGGAGCCTTGTGTTTCATCGTCGCACCTGTTCAAGCTGACACCTCGGGTAAAACCAAATATCCGGTGGTATTAGTGCATGGACTGGCGGGATTTGATAGTGTGTTAGCAGATTATTTTTATGGTGTGAAGGGAGCGTTAGCAGATGTTGGCGCGACTGAAGTATATACACCACAAGTCAGTGGTTATGATACCAGCGAAGTACGTGGCGAACAGTTACTTAGTTATTTAGAAGAACTGAGTGCTATTACTGGCGCGAATAAATTTAACTTAATTGGTCACTCTCAAGGTGGGATTGATTCACGTTATGTTGCCTCTGTTCGACCTGGACTTGTGGCTTCGGTTACCTCTGTTGGCTCTCCACATCGTGGTTCTGGTACTGCCGATTTAATTAAGGATTCACCATTAGAAGGTCCAGCGATGGCCATTGGCAATGCAGTCGCAAGCTTGCTATCTATTGTAACTGGTAATAATGCTCAGCAAGCCAATGCGATGGGTTCACTCGAAGCCTTGAATTCTAAAGATGCGGCTATTTTCAATGCCAAATATCCTGAAGGTTTAAGACAAGGTGAGTGTAAAGCAACGCCAAGTTATAACGCAGGTTCGTGGTGGTGGCCAAATTGGGTGTATGACTATTCAGTTAATGATGGTGACCATAATGTGAATGGTGTGTCGTATTATTCATGGGGTGGCACATACAACCCGTTATTCAATTCAAACGTACTCGACCTTGCTGATGGTTTACTTGCTGTTACCTATTTAACGATTGATGAAGCAAATGATGGTGTTGTGGGTCGTTGTTCAACACATTTAGGTAAAGTAATCCGTGATGATTATACCATGAACCATGCAGATGAAATTAATGGTATGTTTGGTCTACGTGGTTTAGGTAGTACAAGTCCATTACCGTTATATGTTGCACATGCTAAGCGTTTAACGAGCGCAGGCCTGTAATCAACTTATCTTAATAAAAGGCTAAGCACTGTAAATGTATTGCAGTGCTTAGTTACGTAGGATACTTGTTATGTCGTTAAAACCAAACGCACTTCTTGTTGTCACTGTATTATTCTGTGGTATTGCTATTGTTGGCGGCGGTTCATTATTTCTATCGGAAGGTGATACTAACTCGATTGCCATAGAACCAACCCCAACGTTAGAGCCTAATCAAGATATTTATCCATTATCAACGGAGAAAATTAACGCGCTAGTTAATGTGGCAAGAGATAGTTCGATTCAGGAACTGGATTCTCAACCAGTACAAGTAATACCTTTGTTATTACCAAGCTCATTATTGGGTTCAACGCTACCATTAACACTTGATGTTAGTGAAAGTGGGGAACTGATCATTAATAAAAAAATTCAGCATTTATTCGACTTTTACCTATCAGCTATGGGTGAGGAAAGTTTAGACATTATAGTTACACGCATTAAACACAGCCTTACATCGCAACTCGTTGATCCAGCACTGACACAAGGCATGGAAATATTAACGGGTTATTTACAGTACCTTAATGAAGTTTCGGCAATTAAGCAGCAGTTTGAACAGAATATTGACCCAAATAATACGGGTGAGTATGCACTAGATAATGTTATTCAAGTCCGTGAAATGGTACTTGATGCTCGGACCCGTTATCTTGATAGTGATGTGATTGATGCATTTTTTGGTCAAGCTGATGAGTACGAAGATTACATGTTAAGCCTGGCTATGATTAATAAAAATAATGAATTAGATACTGCCGAAAAGCAATCAGCAAAAGCAGCACTCGATGCTGCTGCACCTGAGTGGTTATTGGCGCAACAGCGTAATGCCAATCTGTTAAATAAATACCGAGATCAATATAAGACGCTGCAAGAACAAGGGGCGAGTCAGACTGAATTGAAAGACTTCACTCAACAGTCATTTTCACCCGAAGTGGCTGATCGATTAGCAACACTTGATGAAAAGCGTCAGCTGTGGCAAGCCAAGCTAGATGAATACAAAGAGCAACTTGCTGTGATTACTAGCGCTACTAATAATAGCGACAATGATACGACTAGTGAGCAACAACAGCTGGAAATTACACAATTGCGGGAGATTTACTTTACCCCTCAGGAAATTAAGCGGGTTAGTGCATTAGATGGAATCAAGCCCACTGCGCTGTAATACCACCATCGAACGGCCTGATAATTGATAGTGATCGTTTACATTTAGAGCTGCTAATTGCATCGAACTGGTATCACAAACACGATGCCAAATTGGCGGTACATTAGGCAGCTTAAAATCGACTGGGATATCGACTTGATTGAATAATAATAATAATTCATCGCCATCAGTGTCTAGACCTAGATGTAACCCCATGCAGGTTTGGTGCTCCCAGTCATGTTGTTGCATGGTACTACCATCACTGCAGTACCAATTAATACGGTGGTCATTACGGCCATCACCCGTAAACGCATTAATGAACGGCAGCATGTATTGGTTGCGCGCTTTGATCATCTTACTCAACCAATCTTGAAAATCTTGTTTTACCTCGTCCATTTCCCAGTTGAGCCAGCTGATCTTATTATCCTGGCAGTAGGCATTATTGTTCCCATCTTGTGTATGAGAAACTGTATCGGCTGCTAATATATGTGGAATACCAAAACTAAACATTAACGTGGTGATCAGATTACGTTTTTGTTTTTCACGAAAAGCGATAATAGCTAAATCATTTGTTTTACCTTCAATACCGCAATTGTATGATCGATTGTCATCATGACCATCGCGGTTGTTTTCACCGTTGGCGTTATTATGCTTATCGTTATAAGACACTAAATCTTGCAGAGTAAATCCATCATGATAAGCGATATAATTTACCGGGAGTTTGTGTGGCCAACGTCCACCACTAAAGAAGTGGCGAGAGCCCATGAGCCGCGTCGCGAAATCTTTTAGATAACCGTTATCACCTCGCCAAAAACTTCGCACTGTATCACGGAATTTATCATTGCATTCATTCCAGCCATCAGGGAAATATCCTAGCTGATAACCGTCAGGACCAATGTCCCACGGCTCGGCGATAAGTTTTGTAGGCTGTAAAATAGGATCTTGTGCAACAGCATGGAAAAATGGTGCTTGTTGATTGAAACGGTCGCCATTACGGCCAAGTGTTGCGGCTAAATCAAAACGGAAGCCATCAATATGATATTCAGTTACCCAATAACGTAGGCTATCCATGACTAAATTAAGGCTAGCTTGGTGGGTTAGATCCAAGCTATTACCACAACCAGTGTAGTTTCTCAGGCCGTTTTCATCATGCAAATAATAACGGTGGTCCAAGGCTTTAAGGTTGAATATTGGCCCATCTTGGCCACCTTCTGCGGTATGGTTGAATACCATGTCCAAAATCACCTCGATGCCGTGTTTATGTAATTCTCTGATCGCTGTTTTTAATTCGATTACTGCATCTTTGCTAGCGAAACGGGGATCTGGCGCCATAAAGGCGAGAGTGCTATAGCCCCAATAATTTACACCTTGCTGGTTTAATAAGTGCGGTTCGTGCATGCAAACTGCAACAGGCAAGAGTTGTACGCTAGTGATGCCTTGTTGTTTTAATAATATAATATTGGCCGGATCGGCGAGTGCTTGATAAGTACCTGGCTCTGCCGAGGTAATAGCGGGGTTTAATTGAGTGAATCCTTTGATATGCGTTTCTAGCAATAATGTTTCAGCTAAGGGGACATCTGGCTGGGGGACAGCTTGCCAGTCAAACGCGTTATCGATGACAATAGCTTTAGTTAGAAGCCAACTTTTTTCAGCATCGTAAGGAGGCTGATAATAAGGCGCTTCGCTGACTGCTTTTGCATAAGGGTCGAGTAATAGCCAGTCTTGTCCGTCAATATTGGTTGAGAATCCATACTCTTGTCCAGCGGTGACAGCTGGGATAAATATATGGTGAATACCCGCATATTTGTTTTTGATCGTGAAACTACGTTGTGTTTTGTCATTAAACAATACCAACTGCAAATTGCGGCAATCTGGTGCGTATATCGCGAAGTTACAGCCTTGCTTTGTTAAATTGTTGGCTTGTTGTAAGTGCGCACCAAGGGGATAAGGTTTTGACATAAATCACTCAGTTTGTTAGCTAGGTCACATTCATAAGTTAGCTTCATCTTATGTAATTCAGGGCGTTAAAAGGAGCTTTTACACGAATAAACATGATCAAGTTAACATTATATTTCATATGCGCGTTTAAAAATGATGTAAACACGGCTAGTTAGAGGCTTGGTAGTTTAAGTTATTCGGAAACGGCGGTATCACTGGCTTTACTTCTTCTATTATTTAATTAGATAATCAATACACTATTTTATTACTATCGTGATCGTGACTGAATGAAAATAACTGAAGATGAAAGAGATGCGGTTTATAAAACCATATTTTCTCGACGAGATGTACGCGGCCAGTTTAAACCCGAGCTCATTCCTGATGATGTATTGAAACGGGTATTAACTGCCGCTCACCATGCTCCGAGTGTTGGTTTTATGCAACCTTGGGATTTTATTTTGGTTAAAAACAGTGCTACGAAGGAAAAAATAAAAGCGGGCTTTGAATCAGCTCATGCTGAATCAGCCGCTATGTTTACCGATGAAAAAGCAGAGCAATATCGAAAGTTGAAGTTAGAAGGTATTTTAGACGCACCATTGGGTATTTGTGTTACCTGTGATCGTAGTCGTAATGGTCCTACTGTTATTGGCCGAACCATTAATCATGAAATGGATTTATATAGTACGGTATGTGCAGTTCAAAATTTGTGGTTAGCGGCACGAGCAGAAAACTTGGGTGTTGGTTGGGTCAGTATTATCCATGATTCGGTGTTGAAAGATGCACTAGGCATTCCCGAAGAGATTAATATTGTTGCTTATTTGTGTGTTGGGTATGTTTCTCACTTCAATGATAAACCGGAACTAGAAAAGTTAGGTTGGTTACCACGTCGCGATATAGAGGCTGCCATTCATGAAGAAAAATGGTCAGCTAAATAGAAATAGTATTTTAGAGGATAGGGGAGCAAAGTCCCCCTTTATATTAACGTTTTTTATGTTGTTTCATTAATTCATCTTTATAAATGAAGCCATCGCCGTTAGTGTCTAATTTATCAAAGTATTGATTCATTTCCTCTTTTGAAATTTTACCGTCATTGTTGGTGTCTATTTTCTTGAACATCATGCCTTTATGGTGTTTACCACGTTTTGGTAGTTCATCTTTGGTAATGAAGCCGTCGCTATTTTTATCTAATTTATCAAAGTCTTCGGCTAGACGGCCGGTTGCTTCTTCACGGGAAATTTTACCATCGTTGTTGGTGTCCATTTCTTTGAATATTTTACCTCGGTGATGCCTGCCTTTGTTTGGTAAATCTGCTTTGCTAACGAAACCATCGTTGTCAGTATCTAATTTATCAAAGGTGTCAGCTACTCGCCCTGTCGCTTCATTTTTTGTAATCTTACCATCTTGATTGATGTCCATTTTTTCAAAAGACATGTGATGACGCTGATTGTTATCGCTATTTGAATTTGCATAAGTAAACGTTGTGGTTGTCATCGCTGTTAATAAAGCAGCGGTAATAAAGAATGTCTTTTTCATCATAATCTCACTTTGTTGCTTGTTGTTGGTCTTAAACAGGATAACTCTGTGTGAGTTAATCTGTTGATGGGGTAACTATAAGCAACAAATGCGCAGGAATTATGGAGAAAATATGGAGATTAATCGTAATTTAAAAAAGTATTGATAATCACAAGGTAAACTTATAACCAACCCCATAAATAGATTTGATGTATTCACCGTCTGGGTTAGCATCTTGTAGCTTTTTACGTAAATTTTTAATGTGGCTGTCAATGGTACGATCGGTGACTAAGCGATTATCAGCATAAATTTTTTGCATGATTTGGTCACGGTTAAATACTTGTCCTGGGTGCTGATTAAAGAAACTCAGTAAGCGGAATTCCGCGGGCGTTAATGTTAACTCTTGCTCATTAAATGCGACTTTCATTTGTTTATCATTAATAACCAAGCCATTTTGTTGAGGTGCAGCAGCCTCTACAGTGCGACGTAATACATTTTTGATCCGCGCCACGACTTCACGTGGGCTATATGGTTTACAAATGTAGTCGTCAGCACCGAGTTCAAGTCCTAATAATCTATCTATTTCATCCACACGAGCAGTCGCCATGACGACAGGGACTTGGCTAAAAGTACGTAATTCACGATAAATATCTAAACCGTCACGATTAGGTAGCATTAAATCAAGGATCAGTAGGTCAGGACTTTCTTGTTTCACCCAGTCAATAACCTCGAGGCCGTTATCAATGATATGGGTTTGAAATCCTGCCTGGGCGAGGTATTCACATAATACGATAGCAAGGGAAGGTTCATCTTCAACCATAAGTATTTTTTTTGCTAAATTTGTCATGGGTTAATTGTCCTTAATCGGAAGTGATATCGCTATTTTTAAGCCACCAAGTTTGGAATGCTGTGCACTGATATGACCGTTATGCCTTTTGATTATGTTTTCACAAATGGATAAACCTAAACCGGAACCGCCATTGGCACGACTACGGGATTTATCAACGCGGTACAAGCGTTCAAATAGCTTTGGTAATGCTGCGTCAGGTACTGCTGGTGCACTATCTTCAATAGTTAGTAATATGCTGTCGTTGGTTTGTTGTAAGTTGATTTTTATCTGCCCATTTTGATCTGTGTAGCGGTAGCTGTTTTCGAACAGGTTACCGATAAGCTGAGCCAATGATTTGGCATCGGCATTTAATAACATTGGCTGACGGTGATCGTATAAACGTTGTATTGCAATATGCTTGTCTGCTAAACGTACTTCGTTTTGGTTGGCGATATTGTTAATTATATTGGTGATATCGACATTGTGTGATGTATCGATAAGGACGCCATTATCTGATTGAGATAATGAATATAAATCATCAACTAAGCGGGTTAGAGTTATGACTTGATTATGTAATGACTTAATATATTTAGGTTCCGGTTTACGAATACCATCTTCAATCGCTTCTATCTCACTGAGCAAGACGGCAATCGGTGTACGCAGTTCATGAGAAATATCGGCGAGCCACTGCTCTCGTGATAATTTCTGAGTTTTTAAGGTTGTGGTTAATAAATTAAATGCGAGTGATAGTTCGGCGAGTTCATCTTTACCGCGCACGTCAATTTGATAATCAAAATTACCATTAGACAGTGATTTAGCTGCTGAGTGTAATTTTTTTAACGGTTTTAAAAAATGACGAACTAATAATGCAGCAACGATAAAAGAAAATAAAGCGGCCCAAGCGGCAATCCAATAAAAGTTGTCGAGTTGTTGCCTTAAGAAACGTTCGGCTAAATGGCCCTTGATGTTCTCTCTTTGTAAAATAGATAGCCAACCAATGGTTTGTTCATTTTTGGTGATCGCAACTTTAGTAATTTGTATATTTGCATGTAAACGATGAAAATTTTTAGGAGCGCCGATAATAGTGTTGCCATTTATATCTAGCAAGTTAAGGCGAGGTGTGAGTTGGTTGTAATTTGATCTGGTTTTCCTTGATGTCATTTCAGTGACTTTTTTTGGTTTTCTGGGATGCTCACCAATGTTTCTTAATAGTCTTCGCCATAATTCAGGTTGCTGCTGTAGTTTGTACCAGCCTTGGTCTGATGAATAATAATCACTGATATTTTCAGCCATATTTTCAATGCGTTCGACTTCACTTTGATTCAGATAACGTTGAAAACCATTTTGAAAGCTATTGTTAATCAATAATGCCATGCCAATCATCATAATTGAGCTAATTAGCATTAAAGAGATGAACAATTTATGAAAAATGGTTAAACGCATTTAAGTGACCTTTGAATGAGTGAATCAATATCATTATATGTGCTTGTGACTGATTATGGAAAATTAAATAGCAGGTCGCGACAGAGGAGGTTGTTTATCGTGAAATAAACTGAAATGAATGTTGGCGATAAAATAAAAACCACCACCAATTAATATTGTGTGGTGGTTTTTTTGGAGTATTACTTTTGGAATTAAATTAACGTGCTGTTCGCACCACTATTGTATTGCAACTTCAATGGCGGTATTTTTTATTGTTTCCTCATAATAACTCGTTGTGTCTTCTTGATTTAAATTGACCACCTCAATTAATAATTTATGTTGTTGATTTAATAGATAGATAGTACCCGAATATTCACAATTTGCTGAATATACTTGTACAACGCGACTTCCTCCTGAAGGGGTGAAATTATATCCCGACGTTTTATCATATCGAGTGTATACGTTGATATAACATGAGTCGGTTCCTTGTGATGTGATGATTAATTCTTGCTGTTTAGTTGCTGTGAATTTTTGTGTTATCGGTGCTTCTATATCCTGTAATCTGAGGTCATCACTCTCTGTGGAAATAAATCCATCATCGTCAGAGAGTAACTCTTGTTCAGGACCATCGATTGCAGGTGTGACAACATTCGCTGTGGGGGTACTTACATTTCCCGTCGGACTGTCGCTTTCACTATCACTACAAGCAGAAATAAAGGCAATATTACAAATAATCAGTGTTTGAATAAATTTCATGATCTGCTCCTAATCGACTATTTTATGGAAAACTGGGTTATCAAACCAAAATTCGTTATTGACGCCACCACTGGTGATGAATTTATTGAATTCAGGATAAGCGGAAGAAATATCCGTTTCTTCGAGTGGTGCTTTCCATTCTGTATTGCCTATCTCAACAGCCCAAGGCAAGTTGGCTGAGGTTCTGAATGTGGTAGTCGGTGGGTTTGAATTATCGTCAAGTAGTCCGAAGTAATCACTACTACCTAGATCTGTGATAGGTAAATCCGGTAAATGAATCTCTAACTCACGTCCAATAGGCTCACCAAAGAAAACATTTCTAGTATGGTTTTCGGTGCCAAAGATAAAGGGATTCAGTGGCATTGCTGGCATGCTAGCTATATCAACGGGATTAATCATTGGAATATTAATTTCGAATGAATAAGTACTCGTGTTGCCCATACAAGCAGGCTCGGTATTAAAGTAGAGTTCTCCACAAGTCGAGGTGAACGCTGTTTTTAAGTTATCTGAAACGATAACAACAGCATCGGTCTGACCCGCTTCTAAAACACCTGTGGTGGGTGCGGATACAGAGTTATATCGGACTTGTAGTAAGTCTTGATCAATATTACTACGTAGTATTCCGTCTAAGTGGACAGCAAAACCGTTGAAGTATGAGGCACCATAATTGATGAGTTCACCTTGTATATCGATACGAGAAACTTGATTATTGCTAATTGTTTGCACTACTCGATAAAAAATAACGACATCGTTAAAGTCATAGTCACCTTGTTCAGGCCAGCGATCTTCGTAAGCAAGTGTGACATAATCGTCTTCACTTGGATAATAAATACTGGTGGTATTACCATCAACAACAGTAATTGGATAATCTTCGACTTCCCCATTAGCATAACCACCGCTACTGGTTATGTTAGCTTGGTCACCGATCCGGAATCGCGACCAAGTATTGCCGACTAATGCGGTAGCTGGTACGGTTAAAGCGATGTTATGTGAATTAGAATCTAACTGCAGATTATTAAATACATGCTCGTCCGCATCCTCAAAGTCACCATCTTGATTCCAATCAAACCAACCATTGAAATAAGCACTGTCTTGACCGCCTGTGATCGTTGCATTGACTTGGGCATCTAGGCCTGTAACGAGTGCGGTTTGAAATAGAATACCATCTTCATCTTCGAGGTTATCTGTATTGTCAGAATTGGGTGATAGATTAGCATCATCTTCAGAATCAATAAGGCTACCAAGTATATAGTTGTTGTAGTCAATGAGATGCCTTGCACCATTTACCGCTAAGGTTGTCCCGTACGTATCTGGAGCATCACCATAATCCGTATTCGTTGATACAACGGCTGCCTCTGAACAACGAGCACCGTCATTACTGTTACTTGCTGAAGCTTTAGCAAAATACACGGATGCGCCAGTAATATTGTTCGGATCGGTTATGTCAGTCCGGTAAATATTACCGTCATTGTTACGGAGGAAATAAAGATAACCAGCAGAGTCAAAGTAAGCAGCACCAAATGCACTGCGCGGGGATGTAAACCCAGTGCTGGCTACATTAGTTGCAACACCTGTCGTTGGATCAATACGATATAAGTGACCTGTTCTACCTTCTACGGCATAGATGTTGCCATCGGTAGGGTGAAATGCAAAGTCAGCAATTCTAATGCTTTTATTCGACCCTACTATTTTTGTAATGGTGAGGTAGTCGGATGCACTGCTGTCTAGATTTGTGTAGTAAAGACCAAGGTAGCGACGATAGAAATAGAACTTATTATCTTTTATATCACCCACAAAAAAGTTATTGTTTGGTGGGTTAGTAAAGTTCAAAACGGTTGCTTTAAAATCGCTATCAAATTTGACTAATGCCAGTTGGTTGCGGTCAAAACCATAGATATATTTATCTGTGTTATTGAAGGCTATCGCATTAATTGAGTCAGAGCCTAGGCCATCGTCGGTTTGTAGCGTTGTGATTAAACCTGTACTCAGGTCCACTGATTTATAATGTGTACTGCCATTTTTGTATTGGGATAGAAATGCTTCAGTCGGGCAACTAGCAAAAGGCGCCGATGTAGCATTTAAGCTATAAAGGCAGGTAGACATTAATAATAGTGTCTTGTACTGACATGTTTTCATAAGCAGTCCCTTGATTGCGAAGTATAAAAGTAAGTATTATAGGTACCCTTGTTATCGCATATCTCGTGCCATCTTTTTTGTACTTTAAAAACATAGATTTATTTTTTTGTTGTTTTTTTTTTGTTAAATTAATCGCATTTTAAAAATGGATCTTCGCAAAATGCAATTTTAATTCGCAGTTTGCAAAGAACACAATTTCTTTGTTAATTTGTTTTCATTTACTTGTTATCAAGCGTGATAGAATGTCGTGATTATCTTGCCTATCGTGTGATTGAAGAGTTCATTTATAAAATCAGTATTAATTCATTAATCTTCAGTTTGCAGCTTAGATCACATTTATAAATTAGCTGCATTTTATGTAATTCAGAGCATTAATATAGCGATTTAGTCGATTAAACATGATCCAGTTAACAGTGTCTTTTATGTTATGATTTAAAAAACATATAAATACGCCTTACTTTGGTGATCTTCCTCATAAAAATAAGCCAGTCACTTTTTTCTCAGCCTTTTTCATCCTCCTTAAATTAACAGAGGGCGGAGGAGGTGGTTATTTTAAAATTCCTTACTATGAATTTGTCTTCTGAGCCAATTGTATCTTGGTCACGGATCGAAAAATGAAACCAAACTCATTCAAGGATTTAGATTATATGAAAAACTTAAATCGTGTTGCGATTGCTGTATCTGCAGCCTTACTTTCTTTTGCGGCTGGCGCTGTCGATTTTAATGGTTACATGCGAGCAGGTACTGGTATTAGCGGAAATAATGGTGAGAATATTAGTTTTGAGAAAAATAAAATTGGTCGTTTAGGTAATGAAAATGATCTTTATGCTGAGTTTGGTTTCCGTCAAGAACTACCAAAAATAACAGGAATGGAAGATCAAACTTGGATTGTTGACGCAATGATTGCGCAAGGGAATTCAGGTAATAATGGTTGGGAAGATGGTGACTTCAACGTGGCTCAATTCAACATACAAGCGACGGGGCTAATTGCTAGCGATAAAGAAGCCACGATGTGGGCTGGTAAACGTTATTACCAACGTAAAGATATTCACATTACTGATTTTTACTACTTAAATACCTCAGCGGGTGCTGGTGGTGGTATTGAAAACTTAACCGTCGGTCCTGGTAAATTGTCTGCCGCTTGGATGCTAGACGAAGGTAGTCAAGCGAGTTCGAATGGGTTATCACAGGACCACTCATGGTCTAATGATTCTCAGGTAAATGGTAATATTTTTGATGTCCGTTATTCAGGTCTTGAATTATGGAGTGGTGCAAATTTAGAAGTGGCAGCCGTTTATAATTTTGCTAATGAAAAAGCAGAGCAAACGTTAGAAGCTGATGATGGCGTGATGTTAACGGCTATTTTACAACAAGGCTTAAGTAACGGCTTTAACCAAACCGTGTTGCAATATGGTACTAGTTCTTATGGTGCCCAAATGGCTGACTTAGGCAGTGGTGCTTGGTTTGACCGTTCCGGAAGACAAAATGATGCGACAGGTTACCGCATAATCAACTGGGGTGTGGTTAGTGTTGGCGATAAAATCGAAGTCGGTCATCAATTAATGTATGCAAATTCTGCTGATGTAGGCTTGGCCAAAGAAGAGCATGAGCTGTTTAGTGTTGTGGTACGTCCTGTGTACAAATGGAACCAGAACATGAAAACCATTTTGGAATTAGGTGTGTTCTCTGAATCTCAAGGTTCTACAGATAAAGGTGGCAGCAAAGCGACTATTGCACAAGCATGGTCAATGGGCGAGAGTTTCTGGGCTAGACCTGAACTGCGTGTATTTGCGTCGTATATTACTGATGATAAAGGAACTACTTTGGGATCAAGTAAAGGTGACAGCGACTATACTATAGGTATGCAAGTTGAAGCTTGGTTCTAATACCTCGTGTATAACTGGCATAAGTAGAAAGCAAGATAGTTAAAGGGGGTTAATTTTTGTTTGCAGACAAAAATCCCCGAATAATAACAATGCCTAACAGTGAAAACTGTTAGGCATTTTTTGTCATATCTAGTTTATTAGATGAATCGAGTTAGTCATCGCTTAGTGATATACAAAGTTATCGTTTTTAATTATGTATCAAAATTCCGATGGTTAAACGATTTCTGCGTATAAGGCGAGGACATAGAAAGTAAAACTGCACCATAATCTAAGTTGAACTGTATTTTTTGGCCGACGAACAAGGATTCTCCTGATGTTTCAATAACCAGATGATCGCTGGTTGATGAAACAATTGTTATGCCTGTCGGCGGCTTTAGCCCTGCAATATTGACATCTAGGCGACCTAATGCGATCAGTGCTTGTGACACATCCCCTCTATTTGGGATAGCTTGTTTTTCTCCAAAAGCATTTTTTCCGCGAACACCCCAAGGTAAAGACGGTTTTATTTTCGACTCTATAACTTCAGCCGTGAGCGTGATGGCATCGGTAAATAACCCTTCAATAGGCTCTTGATATAATGGTTCACAACCGAGAAAAATGGCTTCACCTATTCGTAGGTTGTTAATGCGGCTGTTTTTACCATGATTAAGTGCCCAACTAATCGAGGCCGAATTACCGCCCGATATAATGTCTAGCTGAATAGAAAAGATTTTTTCGACTTCATCTGCAAGTGCAGACAGTTGAGACATTTTGTCATCATCAGGTGATATACCATAGCGGCAGGCCAAATTTGTACCTATGCCTTTTATTACTATGTTCGGTAAATTAATTATCTTACCGATAAATGCCAATAAATTGTTAGGCATTACGCCTTCCCGCAGATCCCCTAGCTCAACCATGATGATAATGCCATGGATAATATTTGTTTGGTTAGCAATACGGGATAGTTGTTCAATCACAGCTATTTCACTGTTAAGGCTAATATTACAATACTTAACAACGCTTGCAGCCTGACTTAACATAGGTGTTCGGATCAGCATAGTCGGTAATGACATGCCCGACTCCCTCATTTTTTCAATATTCTCGACACGGGAATCCGCAATCATCTGGGCCCCTGCGTTAATCAAAGTATTCGCAATGATAGGGTGGCCTAAACACACTTTGGTGACGGGGGTTATCGATATGCCTTTATGACTTAGTCGATTTATCAATGTTTGAGTATTATGGTAAATTTTAGTGCAGTCGATGTCTACCCTAGGGTAGTTCAAGACGTTAACATCATTTTGCGTTCTAGGTGAGGGTAAGCAGAAGAAACGATTTGTACAAGGTGGTCTGTTGGTTGGGATAGCGCGTCGGTAACTGGTATCCTTAATTCAGTAGCGAAGTCATCAATCGCGCCTCGTGTTTCTTGTGAGGACATATCTTCATGATTAAGTGTTAAGCCTATCACGCTTGTATCTGAAAATGTTTCAATAAGGTTTATTTCTGAAGCGACTGAAGGCATTCTTTCTTTAGGGAAATCAGCACGGTATAAACGTTTAGGCGCATGTTGCAGAATGACACTTGTTGGGCAGCTGCCGCGGAGTATAAAAGAACTCGTAGAAAATGCGGGGTGGCTTAATGAGCCTTGTCCTTCAATAATGATCAGGTCTGGATCTTCTTGTTCGTACGCTTTGACGATAATAGCTTCGAGTTCACCGGCACAAAATTGAGAAGGAACTGCATCTAACGCAACACCATAGGGGGCGCCTTGAATAATGCCCGTTTGTCCCGTTGCAATCATGACAACGTTAAGCCCTTTTTCTTGTAGTGCATTCGTTAATATTGTGGCTGTCGTCCGTTTTCCGATAGCACAATCGGTTCCCATAATCGCGATACGTGGACATTTTACATTATGTATTTCTCCGCTAAATGTCTGCAATTCTTCTTTATTTTTAGGTTTTCGGATATCTAAAATACTGACGTTGTGTTTTATGCTTGCCGCTAAAAAAGTAGGGTCCTCGCTTAGGAATTCATGTAATCCATTAACTATATTCATTTTTAATGACATAGCATCTAAAATAATCGTTTTTTCTGCATCGGATAACAAACCACTTGATGGTGCAATCCCAAAAATGAAGTAGTCAGGAATTGTGCCTGCATGTGTTAGTGCTGCCTCCATGTTAGCAAAAATGGGAATGTCATTTTTTTCTTCATTCAGCACTTCACCTGAATTTAAACCTGCCGTTTTGCTATCAATCACAGAGAGAATGCGATAATTGTGAGAATGTCTAACAAGGCCATTTGCCGTTTTACCATCAATTTCCCCAAAGTGTCCTTCGCAATAAATAATCGCAGTAGGTGTGATAAAATTACCTGTTTCTAGATTTTTTGGTTTATTAAACGGAAAGATATTCGTTAAATTCTGAGTTGAATCAGACATAGTATTTCCTAGTGCTTTAAGGCTTAGGAGGGCGACTGAAAAGTGCCGAAATACAACGTCGGAAAATATGAGAAGTCCCTACTAAGCGGTAGGGGGGATATACAAGGTAACACAATTAACATCTCAATGTAGATATATTAACAGTTGACTTTTGGTTTATAATCATGGTCTTTTTTGATGTGGAACCAATTTACTTACAGGTATTCACTATAGCTGTTTACGCACTATGTTTTGGTCTTTTAATCTTGAAATTCAATGTTTTGTGCTGAATTTTGAGACTAAATTATATTTAGGTAGAATATATGTTTTTTAGTTACATTACGCAGCTGGCGAGTTACTTTAATTTGAAGTAACTGATCGAACTGATTAGTTCCTTGCTAAGACCTGATAGTGAAGATGCTGAAGTCATAGATACTTGGGCGCGAGTCGTGTTTTCCTCGGTGACTTGATTGACATCGTTGACATTGGTCTGGATCTCATCAAGTGTGTTAGTTTGCAGTAATGACGCCGCCGATGTCTCTTTAGCAATGTCTTTAATTTGGTTAACGGACATATTAATTTCATCTATCACGTTGCCAGCATTTGATACATATTCCACACTTTCCAGTGATTTTGTATGACTGTTATTGATGGTTGATACCGCGACAAGGGTACTCTTCTTAAGCGTCTCAAGTGTCAATTGAATTTCTGCTGTCGCATCTTGAGTCCGTTTCGCTAAATTTCTGACTTCATCAGCAACGACAGCAAAGCCACGACCTTGTTCACCAGCACGAGCCGCTTCAATGGCTGCATTTAACGCCAGGAGATTGGTTTGTTCGGCAATGCTTTTGATGACCTCAAGAATACTAGTAATACTATCGGCTTCAGTATCCAGTTGCTGAATGGCAGAGACTGAATTTTCAATTTCGCCTGCTAAATTTTCAATAGACGTAATGGTTTCATTGACGATTGTTTTTCCTTTTTTGGCCGATTCAATCGCATTATCTGATTTAGTCAGTGCGTCGTCTGCATGCTCAGACACTTGTGTTGAAACGGAATAAAGCGCGTCGACAGAACTAGAAAGTTTGGTCATTTGTGAATGCTGGAATTCTGCTTCATTAATCCTTTGCTTGTTGTCACTGAGCAGGCCATCTGTTGACTCGTTTAAATTGTTAGCGAGTAACGTGACAGACTTAAAAATATTATTCAGGTTGTCAGTCATGCTGAATACCGATCTTTTTATTTCACTAATTTCGTCCAAATCGTCTCCTGCTTCGAGCGTTCGACTAAGGTCACCCTTGGCTAGGCAATGTGTCACTGACACAATGGATTGTAAATCTCTCTTCAGTTTTCGAAGCATTAAGAAGGACATAATAATAACGATAAAGAAAATGCTGATTGCTAGAATAGTCGATTGAATAACAATTTTATTTTGAGCTGTAATAATTTTTTCTGACCGTATGCTGACTAATTCGTCATGCATCAGATTGATAGCTTCAATGGTTTCAACAACCGGTGGAAAAGCGAGGTTAGCCGCCTTTTCTGCTTTTTTTCGGACTACAAACGTTGCCTTGGTTAGCCAAACATTGGTTAATGTTGCTAGTGATGAATTAAGGTGTTCTGCTTGCGCTACAAGCTGGTCCCGAGTATAAAATACGCCGTCCTCTTGACTGAGTTTCAGTACCGAATTCCATTCATTTTCAAGCGTTGTGTTCGCAGCCAATAAACTGGTTACGTAATCGTTAATCAGCGTTTCAACTTTAGTGGTTGCTTCTTCTAGTTCTGCTTGTTCCACTGCTCTTGCTGAAAACTTCATACCCATATCTTCTGAAAATTTATAGGCTTTGAGAATGTCTTTCCATTTATTGTTAATGTTTGAATAAAATTGCCTAATTTCAGAATCTAAGACGATGTTTTCAACCACGGCTCGACTATTAACGATGAGATTGACAGAAATAAACAGTAACGAACACAGTAAAACAATGACAAGGCTTGATATTTTAAATGATAGTGTTAAGTTTTTAAATAAATTCAAGCTAAGTACCTACTGTCTAATAAATTCTGTTGAAAAGGCGATTGAGTTGTAAGTTTTTGACAAGCATCTCAGTTTGCATAAACTTTATAAACCCTACATCACGGATGGTATGAATAGAAGTGCTTTCACCAAAACTGCTTGGTCGAATAATACTTTTATCTACCTGTGTCACATTTATACAACATTTAACCAACATTTGTTACTACCCTTTAGAAGTATCGGTTTTGTTCACTGGTTTATCTGACCGCCACTCATATTCTAGTGTGAGAAAATATATGGGAAATTGGTATTAGTATATTTTGAGGACGTTGAAGTGCGAATACAGAAAGGGATATTTCGAGTTAGCAAGGCTAGCTAACTCGTTCGTGGGGAGAGGTGAGCGAGAGTATCGGCTAGCGCGTCGTTTCTTTATGCAAACGTTGGCAAGCTAAACCATTTTTATGGAACAAGTGGCAGCGGTGTGCTGGAATACCAATATCTAGCTTCTCATCTGCATCAATCGACAGGGTATCTGCGACACGATAAATCACATCTTCGTCACTGCCTTCAATGTGTAAATAGACTTGCGTTTCATTACCCAATTTTTCTACCACGATAGTTTCGCCCGCAATGACGATATCAGCATCTTCAACTGGGACTAAGTGTTCAGGGCGAATACCGAGGAGCATTTCATCTCCGGCATTCACTGTTTTTCCGTCAACCGGGATCCAAATACTCTGGCAATTCGGTAACAGTACTTCAACACGTTCAGCTTCGACTGCTTGGATATGCACGTTAATGAAGTTCATTTTTGGTGAGCCAATAAAACCTGCAACAAAAAGATTTTTAGGGTAATGATAAATCTCCAATGGTGCACCTACCTGGGCCACATCACCACCGTCGAGTACTACTATCTTATCGGCCATCGTCATCGCTTCAACTTGATCATGGGTCACGTAGATCATCGTGCAGCCCAGTTGCTTGTGTAGTTTAGCTAATTCAATACGCATTTTTACGCGTAATGCCGCATCTAAATTCGACAGCGGTTCATCTAATAAAAATACTTTTGGTTGTGATACTAAGGTTCGGCCAATCGCCACGCGTTGGCGTTGACCTCCGGATAAGGATTTCGGTTTACGATCTAATAATGGTGTTAGTTGCAGAATGTCAGCGGCATGTTTAACGCGATCTTTGATTAGCTGTTTATCTGCTTTCGCTAATTTTAAGCCAAATGACATATTATCGGTTAAATCTAAGTGGGGGTAAAGGGCATAAGATTGGAATACCATGCCGACACCACGTTTTGAGGGTTCGATATCATTCATACGTTTGCCGCCAATAAATAAGTCACCAGAAGTGATATCTTCAAGACCAGCAATACAACGGAGTAAGGTTGACTTGCCACAACCTGATGGACCAACGAAAACCACAAATTCACCATCATTTATTTCGAGATCTACGTTTTTAGAGATAAGTACATCGTCATATGCTTTACATACATTTTTTAACGTGACATTTGCCATCTCGCGAGTCCTTTTTATGATTAATTATAATATCTTACACAGCATTATTCGATGTTGATAGTGTGTTTTATATGCCCTTATACTGCATCATCCTTGGTAAAAACTTTTAGGGTGGAGAAGACAGGAGGAGTGCATGGATCACATTTTAACAACAGCTGTCTAATTATCACTCCAAATAGGTACCTGATCGCATTTTAATGTGCGAGCCATCGCATTTTTATCGCCTTTATTAACCAACTAAGTAAAATTAATTGTTCAAGTTCACGCTTTTGGCTTTGTAGAGGATAGGCGTAGGATAAAGGAGGATGTGGGAAATGGACTATTGTATGACTATATCCTCCAACGCAGACAACTTGTCTGGTAAGTTTGAAAGCTAATTTAGTAAGGATATAAGTGATGAGAAAAACCTTAACAGCGGTAGCACTGCTAACTGCAATGAACTCTTTTTCTGCTTTTGCTGCTATTGAAGAAGGCCAGTTAACGATTTGGATTAATGGTGACAAAGGTTACAACGGTCTTGCTGAAGTGGGTAAGCAGTTTGAAGCTGATACCGGCATTAAGGTGACTGTTTCACATCCAGATAGCTTACAAGATAAATTCCCTCAAGTTGCTGCTACAGGTGATGGTCCAGATATTGTATTTTGGGCTCATGATCGTTTTGGAGGTTATGCTCAAGCGGGTTTATTAGCCGAAATTAAACCATCAAAAGAGTTAAAAGACAGCATGATTGCCTTTACTTGGGATGCGGTTAAATACAAGGGTAAATATATCGGCTATCCAGTGGCAGTTGAATCGTTATCACTTATCTACAATAAAGATTTAGTTAAAACCCCGCCAAAAAATTGGGAAGATCTCGCAGCATTAGACAAGCAGCTTAAAACCCAAGGTAAGTCTGCGATTATGTGGAATCTAAAAGAACCATACTTCACTTGGCCGCTAATGGCTGCAGACGGTGGTTATGCTTTTAAAGCGAGTGCCAACGGGTATGATGTGAAAGATGCGGGTGTAAATAATGCAGGCGTTAAAAGCAGTATGCAGTTAGTACAAAAACTATTAGCCGATAAAGTCATTTCACCGGATATGGATTACTCGGTATCAGAGTCTGAGTTTATCAAAGGCAATGTGGCACTGACGATTAATGGTCCGTGGGCATGGGGCAATATAGACAAGTCTGAGATTAATTATGGCGTTGCTCAGTTACCGAGATTTAATGGTAATCACTCTAAACCGTTTGTGGGTGTATTAACGGCGGGTATTAGCACTGCGTCACCAAATAAAGATCTAGCGGTTGAGTTTATCGAAAATTATTTATTGACCAATGAAGGTCTGGCTACAGTGAATAGCGACAAACCATTAGGTGCGGTGGCACTGACGTCATACCAAGCACAGTTAGCGAGTGATAGCCGTATTGCAGCTACGATGGATAATGCGATGAACGGCGAGATCATGCCGAACATTCCACAAATGAATGCATTCTGGGGCGCAACTAAAAACGCCATTATTAACATTGTCGATGGTCGTCAATCGATTGATGCTGCATTAAGTGATGCAGAAAAACAGATGACGAGATAGTGTTTTTAAGTACTTTCTGTTGTAGTGATAGGAAGTTGTAAAATAAGGGGATAGATTATCTCTCCTTTTGCTGTTTATACCAGTTGCATTAAATAATGATCATCTATTTAGTGTGATTGGTATTATGAGGTAGGTTCTTCCATGCAGACTGTTAAAGTAGCTGAAATTCTGGGTGATACACCAGACTCTCAACAGACTTGCGACCAAGTCAATTCTAGATTTTTTTCTCCGCATTTTATTAAATGGTGCACCCTCACACTTATTGGGTTAATGAACGGTTATGCATCGGTATTGATGTACTCACGTGGCGAGACGTCATTTGCGGTATTAACGCTTATTTTAACCTCGTTAGCTTTGTATATTTTTGGTAGTAAAAAAACCTACGCACACCGCTATATTTACCCTGGTGTCGCAGGCATGATCTTGTTTATTGTTTTTCCGCTGGTGTATACGGTGGGTATCGCATTTACCAATTACAGTGCCAAAAACCAACTGTCTTTTGAACGTGCACAGTCAGTGTTACTTGATAGTACTTATCAAAGCGGTGACAATTATAAATTCGATTTGTATCGCAGTGAAAATGGCTACCGTCTTGCGATTAAAGACGGTGCACAATTATTAGTGACTGACGAGATAAATTTAAAGTTAAAGTTACCAGAAAACCGACGTTTAGTGCTTACCGCGGTAGATGCCGTTGTTGGCAGTAAGGCTAAAATAAAAGAAATTGTCAAAAACCGTGCAACGTTAAACTCGGTGGATTTGATATTACCTAATGGTAATGAAATTCGCATGAGCGGGTTACGTAAATTTGCCGCAGTGCAACCGCTTTACAGTGTTGAAAGCGACGGGACTACGTTAATCAATAATAAAGATAAAACGGTATTGATCCCGAATATGGACACCGGTTTTTATCAAACCATTGATGCCAAGGGGAACTATATTGGCGATCCATTATCACCTGGTTTTACGGTAGTTATCGGTACCGCCAACTTTGAACGTATTTGGCAAGATGATGGTATTAAAGAACCCTTCATTAGTATTTTCTTTTGGACGATTATTTTCTCTGGATTATCTGTGGTGGCTACTGTGATCATAGGGTTGGTGCTGGCCAGTATTGTGCAATGGGAAGCGTTACGTGGTCGCGCTATTTACCGCATGCTGTTAATTTTACCTTACGCCGTACCGTCATTCATTTCTATTTTGATCTTCAAAGGGTTATTCAACCAAAGCTTTGGTGAAATTAATATGGTGTTAGAAGTTTTATTTGGTCTTTCGCCAAGTTGGTTTTCGGATCCTATTTCTGCGAAAGCTATGGTATTAATGGTTAATATTTGGCTTGGTTTTCCATACATGATGATCTTAAGTATGGGCATGTTGAAATCAATACCGGATGATTTATACGAAGCATCTGCGCTTGATGGCGCTGGGCCGTTACAAAACTTTAAAAACATTACGTTCCCGATGATGATGAAACCATTAATGCCGTTAATGATTGCTAGCTTCTCGTTTAACTTTAATAACTTTGTATTGATTCAGCTGTTAACACAGGGTGGACCAAACATGATTGGGACCAGCGAGCCGGCGGGTTATACCGACTTGTTAGTCAACTATACCTATCGTATTGCCTTTGAAGGTGCTGGTGGTCAAGACTTTGGTTTGGCCAGTGCAATTACAACGCTTATCTTCTTATTAGTGGGTGGTTTAGCGCTCTTTAATTTACGTTTCACCAAACTGTCAGAAAAGTAATCGACAGCAATAACCTACAAAATATGAGGAGTAACAGTATGGCTATGGTACAAGGTAAATCATTAAAATATCGGGTATGGGCTGCTCACCTAGCACTGTGTGCACTGCTGGTGGTGATTATTTTCCCCTTGGTTATGGTAGTGGCAATTTCGTTGCGTGAAGGTAACTTTGCGACGGGTGGCATTATTCCTACATCACCGACATTAGATCACTGGCGTTTAGCGTTAGGGTTCTCGGTAACGAATGCGGATGGCAGTATTACACCGCCACCATTCCCTGTGTTGTTGTGGTTGTGGAACTCGGTAAAAGTAGCTGCGATATCGTCGGTGATGATTGTGGCGTTGTCGACCACCTCTGCGTATGCATTTGCACGTTTACGTTTTGGTGGTAAAGACACTATTTTAAAAGCGATGATGATCTTCCAGATGTTTCCAGCAGTATTAGCATTGGTGGCTTTGTATGCCTTGTTTGATAAGTTAGGCCAGTATATACCTTTCTTAGGGCTGAATACTCATGGCGGTTTGATCTTCGCTTATCTGGGTGGTATTGCACTGCATGTATGGACAATTAAAGGTTATTTCGAGTCGATAGATGGTTCATTAGAAGAAGCGGCTGCATTGGATGGCGCTACGCCTTGGCAAGCATTCCGTTTGGTGTTGTTACCCTTGTCAGTGCCTATTTTAGCTGTGGTCTTTATTCTTGCGTTTATTGCAGCGGTAACAGAAGTACCAGTAGCTTCGTTATTATTGTCTGATGTGAATAACTACACCTTAGCTGTTGGCATGCAACAGTATTTATATCCACAAAACTACCTGTGGGGTGATTTTGCAGCAGCAGCAGTGCTTTCTGCATTACCAATCACTATCGTATTCTTACTTGCACAACGTTGGTTAGTTGGTGGCTTAACATCTGGAGGTGTGAAAGGCTAGGGGTTACTCATTTTGTAATGCTTCTTATATAACGAAAGCCATGTAACAAAATTGAGAGAATTAAAGCCAGCGGATGATGAATTCTTTGTTAAAAGAAGTCGTTGTCCACTGGCTTTATTTCTTGCGTTAAGTTTTTGTCGGTACTAGGAATTACATTAACGTGCTTTAGCAAGTTCTTCTTATTTTCTCACTTTTCGTTAATGTCATCTCTGTGCTCACAAATATCATAAATAGCTGTGGTTCAATATGCCATTCTTAATGGTAATAAGGCAAAACATGATGCATCTATCATTTAATTTAAATACAGAGAGTAGGGTGGAGATACTTTAACTTCTTGATCTCTTCGGAGAAGTTATTAAATGATAATTCCCATCATATTAGAGAGATATTATGAAGCAAGTAAATGTTTACTATCCATTTTTGTTTTCAACTTTCAAACGCGACCATAGCTTGATGCTAAGTGATTTAAAATGGAAAGCTTTTGAAACTCATGACTTTTTAGGTGATGGTGAAGATTGGGCGTTGCTGTTAGAAAATATGCTATCAGAGAAGGACCCAAGCTTATTAGAAAAACTGACTTTTGGCGATGAAACGATGATATTTACTATTCATAGTGAAGATAAAGATGCATTACATACAATTGTTGACATGGTTTCTGCATTTTATGATGATGAAGACTTATTAGATGCTTGTATTACCCGTTATGCTCAGTACGAATTTGAACCTGAATTAATCAGTAAATCTAGCTGATCCCTAAGGCGAACCTTCCCATTTGAAACCTATACTCTATGTCATTAATGCTAGGTCGTGGGGAAGGGTTGGTTCATCACGTCGCTATCTTATGACTATTTTTTGATCTGCAATATCTATCTGCTGAAAACTCCTTCACACTCAAAATTTCAATTACTCCATCGTAACTCTCGGCAAACCCGTCGGTCGCCGACGGCAATACTTTGATCTCAGCCTTAATGAAAACTGCTTGATAGGGGCTGTTTTGCGCTTTGGCTTTCTTAAGGCTTGCGTCGTTTAATGACTTGATAATTGCTGTTTCACCGGTTGCCCAGTAATACGAACCTGAACCACATGGCTCAAATGACACGACCTCATGGCCCCACGTATACAAGCCTTCAAGTATCATAACTGTCCCTACCATCAATTCTAGTTTGGTACCGGTATTTTGTACAATGGGGGGACTGAAGCTTGTTTGTCCGTGCTGCTTATTTAGAGAATACTCGTCAGCGAGTTTGTTATCTTCTCCCACCAACCACGCCGTGCCCTCTCCAATCACCCAAACACGTCTGTCATCGCCTCGAAATGTGATACGACTGCCGGATGCATCCCAATCAAATCTCCCCTGGCTTCTGAATACTGCATCGTTTTCTGCGAGGTAAGTTTCTTTTAAGGTATAGTAGCCCGCGTCATTGATGGTGAGCACAATTTCGATGCCGGGGCAACTGGCACAAGGCAAAGTGCCAATGTAGCTACCGTCCCAATCCACGACATTTTGAGTACTGTGATCTGAACCGTACAGCTCATCGACAGGACTTACTAACTCACTCGATGCGCTGTCACCAGTGTTGCTATGTTTAGAGCTATCAGACTCTCCATCCGTTGGCGTTTCTGATAAGGGCTCCAACGGATTGCAGGCAGTCAGAAAGGCAAGTAATAGAAAGGTACCAACAATAGTTAGCTTTTTGCATTTCATTTAATTTTCCTCGTATCACAATATCTATGACCGTAGCCTTGTTAATGCCTAGTGTGTATTTTTGCAAACGTGAACCATATCTTCTCCGTTGCGTTGCCTAACCTTAGTGTAAGCAGATTGATAAGGCACAATAGTGTTTACTGAATCCATTTGGTTACTTGTCGGTATGGCTCTTAATTATGATAAATTGATAGCAGGTATTGTCAAGCTACTTGATATTGTAAACCGAACAGGTAAAACTTTTGTAGCATCAAATGTAGTGATATATCAAATTTGGCTATAAGCTAAGAGGCACCACTACAAATACCAACTATCAAAGACGAATAATATTCACCGTAAAGTGCCGTTACCGCCTTGTAGT